>CAYLZU010000005.1:0-26313 GCA_964388005.1 uncultured Burkholderiaceae bacterium | reverse complement strand
AAGATGCCCTCGCCCGAGGCCGGGGCGACGACGCCCGCGGCGTCGCCGGCGAGCACCAGATCGCGGCCGTTGTCCCACACCCGCCGCGGCCGCAGCGGGATCGGCGCGCCTTCGCGGCGGACGGTCTCGGCGCCGCCGAGCCCCGAGATGCCGCGCAGCGCCGTCACCGCGGCGCGGACCGAGAAGCCCTTGACGGCGGTGCCCGAACCGACGCTGGTGGTTTCGCCGTGCGGAAAGACCCAGCCGTAGAAGTCGGGCGAGATGGCGCCACGGTAGACGACATCGCAGCGGCTGCCGTCGAAGTCCCGCGCCGGCGAGCGGACGATCTCGTGATAGGCGAACACGCAGGGGACGTCCTCGTCGGGCAGCGCCTGCCGCGCGACCGCCGAGCGGGCGCCGTCGGCGCCGACCACCGCCCGCGCCCGCACCTCGCGCAAGGCGCCGGCGGCATCGCGGAAGTGGACGCGGCTCGCGCCGTCGGCGTCGCGGCCGAGCCGCTCGAAGGTGCCGGTGCGGCGGGTCGCGCCGGCGGCGGCGGCGCGGCCGCGCAGCCACTCGTCGAACACCTCGCGATCGACCATGCCGACGAAGCCGCTGTCGATCGGCATGTCGACTCGCGCGTCGGCCGGCGAGACCATGCGCGCCGAGGTGATCCGCGCCACCAGCAGCGAGTCGGGGATCGCGAACTCCTCGATCAGCGCCGGCGGGATGGCGCCGCCGCAGGGCTTGATGCGGCCGGCCCGGTCGAGCAGCAGCACACTGCGCCCGGCGCGGGCGAGATCGGTGGCCGCGGTCGCCCCGGCCGGGCCGCCGCCGATCACCACCGCGTCGAAGGTCTCCTGCTCATGCATCGACAGCGCTCCTCAGAGGCCTTGCCCCGAGCCTGCCCGCGCGGCGGCGATCGTGAACGACGGTCTCGCCGCGGGCGCGCCGCCGATGACCCGCAGCGCCAGTGCGGCGGCGGCGAGAAACAGCAGCCCTTCGAGCGCGAACACGGTCGAGTACGCCGCCGCCGGCGATCCGAGCACCGCCCGCGCGACATCGGTCGCCGCGGCGCCGAGGAAGCCGCCGAGGCCGAAGGCGACCGCCTGCGCCGCGCCCCACAGGCCCATGCGCACGCCTTCGCGCGCGGCGCGGCCGCAGCCGACCATCCCCATCATCGAGCCGATGGCGGCAACCGCGAACACGCCGTTGGCCGCGCCGAGCACGAACACGAACGGCGCCAGCGGCAGCGGCGGGCCGGCGACGCCGGCGGCGGCGAGCGCCAGCAGCGCCGCCGCCGAGGCCAGGCAGCCGGCGACCGTCCAGGCCGGCATCGATCCGAAACGACGTCCGCCGACGCCGCTGCCGAGCAGGCCTACGGCGATCATGCCGGCCAGCACGCCGCCGTTCTGCACCCCCGCCAGCTGCGTCGACGCGCCCGGGGTCAGGCCGAACACGGTGCCTGCGAACGGCTCGAGGATCAGGTCCTGGGCGCTGTAGGCGAGCATCGAGACGAAGATGAAGACCGCGAACCGTCGCGACTGCGGCTCGTCCCAGACCTGCGCCAGCGCCTCGCGGAAGGGCGCCTGCGCGACCGGCGGCCCCGGCATCTGCCCGCCGTTGGCTGCCGGCTCGAGCCGCCAGACGGCGGCGACGGTGACGGCGAAGGCGACGACGGCGACGACCGCCGTCACCGCCACCAGCCGCGCCGGCGAGTACGGATCGAGGAAGTGGCCGGCCAGCGCCGCGGTGACGATGAAGCCGCAGATCATCATCAGCCAGGTCGTCGTCGCCGCCGCGGCGCGGCGGCTGGCATCGACCCGCTTGGCCAGCAGCACCAGCAGCGAGGTGCCGGCCGCGCCGACGCCGACGCCGATCAGCACGAACGCCAGCACCGCCAGCGCGATGCCGGCGGCGACGTTCGCCGCCATCAGCGCGACCGCCAGCGCGGCGGCGATACCGCCGGCGGCGAGCACCGCCATGCCGCCGACGATCCACGGCGTGCGGCGGCCGCCGACATCCGACCCGTGGCCGAGCCGCGGCCGCAGCACCTGCAGCGCGTAGTGCAGCGCCACCAGCGCCCCCGGCAGCATCGCCGGCAGCGCCAGCTCGACCACCATCACCCGGTTCATCGTCGAGGTCGTCAGCACGACGATCGCGCCGAGCGCCGTCTGCACCAGGCCGAGCCTGACGATGCCGAGCCAGTCGAGGGGATCGCTCTTCATGCCGCCGCCGAGTGCCTGACGGCGAAGGCCGCGACCAGCATGCCGAGGACGAAGAAGTTGACGCCAAAGGCGCTGAACCACAGCGCCCGCTCGACCGGCCGCGCCAGGAAGCGCCGCATCATCAGGAGCTGCGCCGCCAGCAGCAGGGCGACCACCGCCGCGTGCCAGGGCCGCTCCCAGTGCGCGAGCAGCGCGACCACCGCAGCCTGCGGAGCCGCCATCGTCAGGCAGGCCACCCGCGCCGCCGCCAGCGGCCCGAGCCGAACCGGCAGCGAACCGATGCCCATGCGCCGGTCGCCGGCCATCGACTTGAAGTCGTTCAGGGTCATGATTCCGTGCGCACCGGCGCTGTACAGCAGCGCCAGCAGCAGCACCGGTGCGGCCGGCAGGCCGCCCGCCATCACCGAAGCGCCGGTGATCCAGGCCAGCCCCTCGTAGGACAGGCCGACGGCGGCATTGCCCCACCAGCCGTTGCGCTTCAGCCGCACCGGCGGCGCGCTGTAGGCCCAGGCGAGCAGCAGGCCGATCGACGCCCACAGCAGCACCCAGGGCCCGAGCGCGGCGGCGACCGCCAGCGACACGACGCTGCCAGCCAGGGCGATGACGAGCCCCCACCGGCCGGCGATGCGCCCGGACGGGATCGGCCGCTGCGGTTCGTTGATGGCGTCGACATGGCGGTCGAACCAGTCGTTGATCGCCTGGCTGTTGGCGCACAGCAGCGGGCCGGCGAGAACGACTCCTAGGGCGACGACCAGCCAGCGGCCGTCGAAGGCGACCCCGGCCGAGATCGCGCCGCAGCCGAAGGCCCACATCGGCGGAAACCAGGTGACCGGCTTGGCAAGCTCCAGCACCGCCGCCAGCGAAGGGGCGGGGACGAGCGCGCGCGATGCCGTCGAGGCCATGGGCGCACACTATGCCTGACACTCGTGACCGTCAAGTGAATTTGACACCCGGGGAGGCCAGCCGCATCGCGCGGCTCCGGGATCGCGGCGGCCGCATCGCGCCGATGCGCGGCCGCCGGCCGGCGGCCGGGGACCCTCGTTGCGGAGGCGGCGGCTATCCGGCGGCGCGCTGGTCGCGCTCGCCCATGCCGAAGCGGTGCAGCTTGACGTACAGGCTCTGCCGGCTGAGGCCGAGCATTTCCGCCGCCGAGGCGCGGTTGTCGCCGGTCAGCTCCAGCGCCGCCTCGATGCACAGCTTCTCGATCACGTCGGCGGTCTCGCGGACGATGTCCTTCAGCGGCACCCGGCCGATCAGCTCGGTCAGCTGCTCCACCGAGCGCGGCAGCTGCCGGCCGCGCGGGGTCGCGCCGGCGAGGCGGCGGCCGACGCCGCGGATCGAGAAACCCAGCCGCGGCTCGTCGATGTCGTCGACCGAGACGGCGGAGATCTCGACCTCGGTCGACAGGCCGAGTTCGCCGCGCAGCGTGGTCGCGAACAGGCGCACCGCGCCGTGCTGGCGCAGATTGGCGAGCAGCACCGACAGATCCGCGCCGGGGCGCCCGAACCAGTCGTCGAGCGAGCGGCCGCGCGCCTGCTCCTCGGCGGCCAGCTGCACGAAGTCGAGGAAGGCGCGGTTGGCGCTGAGCACGCGGCCGTCGGGCTCGGTGACGACGAAACCGTCGGGCGATGCATCGAGCGCGCGCAGCACCACCGATGCCGACTCGGTCGTCGCCGCCGCCGGCGCGCCCTGCGTCGGGGTGAGCCGGATCAGCAGGTACGAGGCGTTGTCCTGGCGGAACAGGGAGGCGTCGACGAGGAATTCGCGTTTACCGTCGGCGAGCCTGGCCCGCACCTCCTCGCCGCGCGCCGCCGTGCGCGCCTTCTGCAGCAGCGCCTGCAGGGCCCGCGTGCTGCGGGCATCGAAGCCGTCGAGGAAGGTCCGGCCGACGAGCTGCCTGCTGCCGTTGCCAAGCAGCCGCCCGGCGGCCGGATTGGCCTCGACGATCCGCCCCGTCGCCGCGTCGACGATGACGATCGCCTCGGTCGTCATCTGGAACAGCAGGCGGTAGCGGGTCTCGGAGTGGCGCAGCCGGGCATAGTCGCGCTCCAGCGACTGCTGCGCCTCGACCAGCCGCTGCTGCAGCGTCGAGACGGCGCGCAGGTTGCGGCCGAAGGCGATCACCCGCCCTTCGCGGCCGACCTGGATCGCCGAATACAGGATCGGCACGTCGGCGCCCTGCGGCGACGGATGATTGACCTGGCGCCAGATCGGCTGCGCGCCGGCGGTGGCATCGCGCAGCATTGCCTCGACCTTGCCGCGGCTTTCGACCGTCACCGTCTTCGTCCACGGCTGCCCGAGCCACTGGCGGCAGTCCTCGCCGGCGAGTTCCTCGCTGTTCAGGGCCAGGTCGCGGATCACGCCCTTGCGGTCGACCACCAGCGCCACGTCGGCGGCGGCGGCGATCAGCCGCGCTGCCGATTCCGCATCGAGACTGCCCAGTGAAGTCTTCGGCGCACTGAACGGTCTGACTCCAGACAAACGACCTCCGGTACTCATCGACGCCAGCCGGTCGTCCTGCCTGGTCGCCGGGCGTCAGATGCAGTGGCGCTGCCCGTTTCGAGACAGCATCGTTGCGGCGAGACGGACAGCTTCCCGGCCGTCGCGCGCGCTGGCGTCGGCGCCGACCTGCGCGACGAGTTCGGGCTGGTCGATGAAGACCGCGCCGCCGACGATGATACTGATCGCGCGATTGCGCGATGCCTGGCGGACATCGCGAATCAGTTCCGCCAGGCGCCCGGCATTGGCGCTGCAACTGAGGGAGAAGCCGGTCACGGCGAACCAGTCGTGCCGCACCGCTGCCGTCAGTTCGCGCGCCGAAAACGCCGGCCCGTCGACCACCTCCCATCCAGAGCGGCGGAAGAACTCCGCGACCATGAACAGGCCGAAGGTGTGCTGTTCGCCGGGCGTGGCCGCCAGCAGCGCCCGTTTGCCCTCGGCAAGCGGTTCGCCGTCGGTCTGGAACGACGGGCTCAGTTCATGCAGCACCTGGTGCAGCCGCCACAGGCCGAGGGTCACCGTGGTGAAGTCGCACGCGTCGGCCAGCCACATGTCGCCGAGCCGCCGCGCCACCGGCGCCAGCAGGTCGAGGTAGATGCGATCGAGCGGCACGCCGCGCTCCCGCGTACGCGCCACGTAGTCCATCAGCGCCTCGAGGTCGTCGCGCAGCACCAGCCGGCAGAACTGGGCGACGTGCGACGAGTCGAGCTCAGCGTCCGCGGCCTCGATCGCGTGCGGCGAGACGGCGCCGCCACGATGCGCCAGGACCAGCCGCGGGATGATTTCGCGCTCGATCGTGCTGACCAGGCCGGACAGGCGGACATCGGCGGCCTCGCAGCGGCCGGCGGCGGCGGGATCCGCTGCCGGCCCGGCGCCGCCCCGATCGTCGCCGCGAGTCGCCCTGGCGCCGCTGCCCACTGCGCGCTGTGTCATGCCTGCCATCGGTCCCCTCCTTTTGGGGAGCGGGCCCCCGCCCGCCGCTGCCCTGCCCTCGTGTCGATCGAGCCTGCTCGGAGGCCCTCGCCCGGATTCTGATTGGCAACCACCTGCGCAGCGTCAAGGAGCACCCGGTACCGCGTTACACCACAGCCGCCGACGGTCGTCAAGCGCAGGACCACGCGCCGGCCGATGGGACGCAGTTGTAAAGACCCGCTTCGCGCGAGTCAATACCGCCTGACGTCAATTCGGATTGACATTCGCTGATCGCCGGCCTAGATTGACCCAGAGTCGGTGGCCAGCGGAACGGGAGGAGCATGCGCGTGCAGGGGCATTGCAAGGCAGGGCCGCAGCGCCTGTACCGCCCGGAGGAGCGCCGCCGCCGCGACGCCTCGCCGTGGACGCTGGTGCAGGGGGTGCTGGCGCCGCTGCAGTTCGCCGTCTTCCTCGCCAGCCTCGTTCTCGTGCTGCGCTACCTCGCCACCGGCGACGGGCTGGCGATCGCCTCCGCCTCGGTGGTGGTCAAGACCCTGGTGCTGTACACGATCATGGTCACCGGCTCGATCTGGGAGAAGGACGTCTTCGGCGTGTACCTGTTCGCGCGCCCGTTCTTCTGGGAAGACGTCTTCAGCATGCTGGTGCTGGCGCTGCACACCGCCTACCTGGTGGCGCTCGCCACCGGCTGGCTCGATGCCCGCGGCCAGATGCTGCTGGCGCTGGCCGCCTACGCGGCCTACGTGATCAATGCGGCGCAGTTCCTGCTGAAGCTCCGCGCCGCGCGCCTCGAAGCTGCGACGCCGCCGCAGCCGGCGATGGCGGCCGAATGAACGATCTCGCCGCGCCGCTCGCCTTCGCGCCGTCCCGCCCGGGCGAGCCGCCGTGGCTCCGCGAGCGCGGCCAGCGCGAAGTCTTCTGCGGCCTGACCAGCATCGTCTGGCTGCACCGGAAACTGCAGGACGCCTTCTTCCTCGTCGTCGGCTCGCGCACCTGCGCCCACCTCGTCCAGTCCGCCGCCGGGGTGATGATCTTCGCCGAGCCGCGCTTCGGCACCGCCATCCTCGGCGACCGCGATCTCGCCGGCATCGCCGACGCCAACGACGAGCTCGACCGCGTCTGCCTGGCGCTGCTTGAACGGCGACCGGACATCCGGGCGCTGTTCCTGGTCGGCTCGTGCCCGTCGGAGGTGATCAAGCTCGACCTCGCCCGGGCGGCGGCGCGGCTGAACGCCCGCCTGCTGCCGCGGGTGCGGGTGCTCGCCTACTCCGGCTCGGGCATCGAGACCACCTTCACCCAGGGCGAGGACAACGCCCTGAAGTGCACGGTGCCGGTGCTGCCGGCCACCGATGCCAGGCAGCTGATGATCGTCGGCTGCGTGGCCGACGTGGTCGAAGATCAGTTCCGCCGCGTGTTCGACGCGCTCGGCATCGGCCCGGTGACGTTCCTGCCGTCGCGCCGCGCGGAGCAGCTGCCGGCCGTCGGCGCCAACACCTGGCTCCTCGCGGCGCAGCCCTTCGTCGGCGACGCCGTGCGGGCGCTCGCCGACCGCGGCGCGAGACTGCTCGAAGCGCCGTATCCGCTCGGCGCCGAGGGCACGACGGCCTGGCTCGCCGCCGCTGCCGATGCCTTCGCGGTGCCCGCCGAGCGCTTCGCCGCGGTGACGCAGCCGCTCGCCGACCGGGCGCGCCGCTCGGCCGCGCGTTATCGCCAGCGGCTGGACGGCAAGCGGCTGTTCCTGATGCCCGACTCGCAGCTGGAGATTCCGCTGGCACGCTTCCTGTCGCGCGAGATGGGCATGCAGCTGGTCGAGGTCGGCACGCCGTACCTCGACCGGCAGATGGTCGGCCGCGAACTGGCGCTGCTGCCGGCGACCACGCGCGTCTGCGAAGGGCAGGACGTCGACGCGCAGCTGGACCGCGTGCGCGCGGCGCACCCCGACCTGACGGTCTGCGGCCTGGGCCTGGCCAATCCGCTGGAGGCCGAGGGGCTGGCGACCAAGTGGTCGATCGAACTGGTGTTCACGCCGATCCACGGCTACGAGCAGGCCGGCGACCTGGCCGAGGTCTTCGCCCGCCCGCTCGATCGCCGGGCGCGGCTGGCGGTGTAGCGATGCAACTGACGCTCTGGACCTACGAAGGCCCGCCGCACGTCGGCGCGATGCGCATCGCCGCGTCGATGCGGGGCGTGCACTACGTGCTGCACGCGCCGCAGGGCGACACCTATGCCGACCTGCTGTTCACGATGATCGACCGCCACGACCGCCGGCCGCCGGTTACCTACACCACCTTCCAGGCGCGCGACCTGGGCGGCGACACCGCGAACCTTGTCAAGGCCGCCGCTGCTGCTGCCTACGAGCGCTTCAAGCCGGACGTACTGCTGGTCGGCGAGTCGTGCACCGCCGAACTGATCCAGGACCAGGCCGGCCATCTCGCGGCGACGCTCGGCCTGCCGATCCCGGTGGTGCCGCTGGAGCTGCCAGCGTACTCGAAGAAGGAGAACTGGGGCGCCGGCGAGACGCTGTACCGGCTGGTGCGGGCGCTGCTCGCCGAGCGCGTGCCGGCGCCGGGGACGATGCATCGCCGATCGCCGTCGCGAAGGCCGCGCGCCAACCTGCTCGGGCCCACCGCGATGGGCTTCCGCTGCCGCGACGACGTGGTCGAGGTCGACCGGCTGCTTGCGCAACTGGGCATCGAGTGCAACGCCATCGTCCCGCTCGGCGCCACCGCCGCCGACATCGGCCGCCTGCCGGATGCCGATTTCAACATCGACCTGTATCCCGAGGTGTCGCGGCCGACGGCGCTGTGGCTGCAGAAGAGCTTCGGCATGCCGTTCACCAGGACCGTGCCGATGGGACTGGCCGCGACGCGCCGCTTCGTCGCCGAGGTGGCCGACCTCGCCGATGTCGACGCCGCGCCGGTGCTCAACGACGAGCACGCCGGCGTGGCGAAGCTGTCGGCATCGCAGTCGCGGCTGCCCTGGTACACGCGCTCGGTCGACTCGACCTACCTGACCGGCAAGCGCGTGTTCGTCTTCGGCGACGCCACCCACGCGCTCGCCGCCGCCCGCATGGCGAAGGACGAGATGGGCTTCGAGGTCGTCGGCCTCGGCACCTACAGCCGCGAGTTCGCGCGCGAGGTGCGCGAGGCGGCGCAGGCGCTCGGCGTGCCGGCCCTCGTCACCGACGACTACCTCGAGGTCGAGCAGGCGATCGCCGCCGCGGCGCCGGAACTGGTGCTCGGCACGCAGATGGAGCGGCACATCGCCAAGCGGCTCGGCATCGCCTGCGCCGTGATCTCGGCTCCCATCCACGTGCAGGACGTGCCGGCGCGTTTCAGCCCGGTGTTCGGCTTCGAGGGCGCCAACGTGCTCTTCGACAGCTTCGTCCACCCGCTGATGATGGGCCTGGAGGAGCACCTGCTGCAGATGTTCCGCGGCGACTTCGAGTTTCACGACGGCGCGGCGGCCTCGCACCTGCCCCTGGCGAAGCAATCGGCGGCGCCGCCTCCGGTCGCGCCGCCGCGGGACCCGGCGGCGGCTGGCGCGGGCGCGGCCGGTCCCGTCACGCAGACAGTGGCCGCCATGGGGCCGTCTGCTGCTCCAGCGGGCGGCGAAACCGCGGCCCTGCATTGGACCGCCGAAGGCGAGCAGGAACTGAAGAAGATCCCGTTCTTCGTCCGCGGCAAGGCGCGCCGCAACACCGAACGCTTCGCGCAGGAACGCGGGCTGTCCCTGATCTCGGTCGAGACGCTGTATGAAGCCAAGGCGCACTTCGGCCGCTGACGCCACCCCGGTGCGGGTCGTCATCGTGACACTGGACAGTCACCTGGCCGGCGGCACCGAACGCGCCCAGCACGCGCTGCTGCGCGAGCTGCCGGGGCTGCGGCTGTCGCTGCATGCGGCGGCCGAATGGGGCGACGATCCGGCGGCGCTGGAGCGCTGCCGCGCCGACATCGCCTCCGGCGACATCATCGTCGTGACGATGATGTTCATGGACGACCACATCCGCGCCATCTTGCCGGCATTGCAGGCGCGGCGCGACGCCTGCGACGCCATCGTCTGCTGCATGTCCGCCGGCGAGGTGATCAAGCTCACCCGCGTCGGCCGCTTCCGCATGGACAAGCCGGCCAGCGGCGCGCTGGCGCTGCTCAAGCGGCTGCGCGGATCGAAGGAAAACAACGCCAGCAGCGGCGCGCAGCAGATGAAGATGCTGCGAAGGCTGCCGAAGATCCTGCGCTTCATCCCCGGCACGGCGCAGGACGTGCGCGCGTACTTCCTGACGCTGCAGTACTGGCTCGCCGGCTCGGACGACAACATCGCCAACATGGTCCGCTTCCTGGTGGACCGTTATGCCGACGGGCCGCGCGCCGCTCTGCGCGGGCGGCTGCACGCGGCGTTGCCGGCCGAGTATCCGGAGATGGGCGTGTACCACCCGCGGCTGAAGGGGCGCATCGGCGAGGACGCCGCCGCCCTGCCCGCCCCGCGCAACCCGCGCGGCACGGTCGGCCTGCTGGTGCATCGCTCGTACCTGATCGCCGGCAACAGCGCCCACTACGACGGCGTGATCGCGGCGCTGGAGACGCGTGGCCTGAAGGCGGTGACGGCGTTCGCCAGCGGCCTGGACGCGCGGCCGGCGATCGAGCGCTACTTCATCCGCGACGGCGAGCCCACGATCGACGCCCTGCTGTCGCTGACCGGCTTCTCGCTGGTCGGCGGCCCGGCGTACAACGATGCGCGCGCCGCCGAGGAAGTGCTGGCGCGGCTCGACGTGCCCTACCTCGCCGCGCACCCGGTCGAGTTCCAGACCCTGGAGCAATGGCGCGGCAACGACCGCGGCCTGCTGCCGGTCGAGGCAACGATGATGGTGGCGATCCCGGAACTGGACGGCGCCACCGGGCCGTTGGTCTTCGGCGGCCGCGCCGGCGAGACGGGCTGCCGCTGCCGTTCCTGCGCCGGCAAGGCGCAGCCTGCCGCCGCGCGCGCGCACGACATGAACTTCTGCTCCGAGCGCGTCGACATGCTGGCGGCGCGGGTGGCGAAGCTGGTGGCGCTGCGCCGCACCGAGGCGGCCTCGCGCAAGGTCGCGATCGTGCTGTTCAACTTCCCGCCGAACGCGGGCAACGCCGGCACCGCCGCCCACCTGGCGGTGTTCGAGTCGCTGCAGCACACGCTGCGGGCGATGCGCGCGGCCGGCTACACGGTCGAGGTTCCGCGCGACGTCGACGAACTGCGCCGGCGCATCGTCGACGGCAACGCGCAGCGGTTCGGCGCGCCCGCCAACGTGCACGCGCGCATCGCCACCGATGACCACGTCCGCCGCGAGCGCTGGCTGGCGCAGATCGAATCGCAATGGGGCCCGGCGCCGGGACGGCAGCTCTCCGACGGCGCGTCGATCTTCGTGCTCGGGGCGCAGTTCGGCAACGTCTTCGTCGGCCTGCAGCCGGGCTTCGGCTACGAGGGCGACCCGATGCGGCTGCTGTTCGACAAGGGCTTCGCGCCGACGCACGCCTTCTCCGCCTTCTACCGCTGGCTGCGCGAGGACTTCGGCGCCGATGCGGTGCTGCACTTCGGCACCCACGGCGCGCTGGAGTTCATGCCCGGCAAGCAGGCGGGGCTGTCGGCCGACTGCTGGCCCGACCGGCTGATCGGCGACCTGCCGAATCTCTACCTGTACGCCTCGAACAACCCGTCCGAGGGCACGATCGCCAAGCGCCGCGCCGCCGCGACCCTGGTCAGCTACCTGACGCCGCCGCTGGGCGAAGCGGGGCTGTATCGCGGGCTGCTCGATCTCAAGGCGTCGCTCGATCACTGGCGCGGCTTGCCGCCCAACGCGCCGCAGGAGACGCGCGAAGACCTGGCGCTGCTGATCCAGGCGCAGGCGGCGGCGGTCGATCTCGCCGCCGCCGAACCGGCGTGGAACGACGCCGGCGCCGCGATCGACAAGCTGCTGCGGGCGGTGATCGAGCTCGAGCACACGCTGATCCCGCACGGCCTGCACGTGGTCGGCGAGGCGCCGACGGAGGCGCAGCGCGTCGACCTGCTGCTCGCGGTGGCCAAGGCCAGGCACGGCCGCGAGGCGCCGCGAGCCGCCATCGAGGCGCTGGTTCGCGGCAGCTCGCCGGAGGAGGCGCTGCGCGCCGCCGCGGCACCGGCCGACGACGACGCGCTCGAACTGCTGCGTTCGCTTGACGCCACCGACCGCCTCCTCGCCACCGAGCACGAACTCGGGGCGCTGCTGGCGGCGCTCGAGGGCCGCTACGTCCGCCCCGCCCCCGGCGGTGACCTGCTGCGCACGCCGGAAGTGCTGCCGACCGGGCGCAACCTGCACGGCTTCGATCCGTTCCGCATCCCCAGCGCCTGGGCGCTCGCCGACGGCGCGCGCCAGGCCGAGCGGCTGCTCGCCCGCCACCGCGCCGACGGCAACCCGGCTCCGGAGTCGATCGCGCTGGTGCTGTGGGGAACGGACAACCTGAAGACCGAGGGCGGCCCGATCGGCCAGGCGCTCGCCTTGATGGGCGCCAAGCCGCGCTACGACAGCTACGGAAGGCTGGCCGGCGCCGAACTGGTGCCGCTGGAACAGCTCGGCCGGCCGCGCATCGACGTCGTGATGACGCTGTCGGGCATCTTCCGCGACCTGCTGCCGCTGCAGATCCGCCTGCTCTCCGAAGCGGCGCTGCTGGCCGCCAGTGCCGACGAGCCGGTCGAACACAACTTCGTCCGCAAGCACGCGCTCGCCTACCAGCAGGCGAGCGGCTGCACCATCGAGGAGGCGGCGCTGCGCGTGTTCTCCAACGCCGACGGCGCCTACGGCGCCAACGTCAGCCACCTGGTCGACTGTAGCCGCTGGGATACGGACGACGAACTGGCCGAGACCTACTCGCGCCGCAAGTGCTTCGCCTACGGCCCCGACGGGCGGCCGACGCAGCAGCCGAAGCTGCTCGAAGCAGTCCTCGCCGACGTGCAACTGGCCTACCAGAACCTGGAGTCGGTCGAGGTCGGCGTGACCACGATCGACCACTACTACGACACGCTCGGCGGCATCAGCCGGGCGGTGAAGCGCGCCGCCAGGCGCGACGTGCCGGTGTACATCGGCGACCAGACCACCGGCAGCGGCACCGTACGCACGCTGGCCGAGCAGGTGTCGCTCGAGACCCGCACGCGGACGCTGAACCCGAAGTGGTACGAGGGCATGCTCAAGCACGGCTACGAGGGCGTGCGGCAGATCGAGGCGCAGGTCAGCAACACGATGGGCTGGTCGGCGACCACCGGCCAGGTGGCGCCGTGGGTGTACCAGCGGGTGGCGCAGACCTTCGTCCTCGACCAGGCGATGCGCGAGCGGCTGGCGAAACTGAACCCGGCCGCCTCCGCCCGCGTCGCCAACCGCTTGATCGAGGCGCAGCAGCGCCGGTACTGGAACCCGGACGCCGAAACGCTGGCAGCGTTGCAGCAGGCCGGCGCCGAACTCGAAGACCGCCTGGAAGGAATCGGCGTGGAGATGGCGGCATGAGTGCGCCGGGCCGGTCCACGGCCGCGCTTGCAGGCGCGGCCGGCTACGCGGGGGCAAGCGCAGGCAGCTGCGCTTGCCTGATCCCGCTTCGCCCCAAGCGCGAATCCTTCGGGCGAAGCAAGAAGGAAGCCAAATGAATGATGTCGTGTCCGTACCGATCACCGAACTGCGCCGCAGCCTGCCAAAGCGCCCCGACGGCGAGGGCAGCGTGCAGGTGCAGCTCGACCCCAACGTGAAGATCGGCACCGCCAAGGTGTTCGCGGTCTACGGCAAGGGCGGCATCGGCAAGAGCACGACCTCGTCGAACCTCTCGGTGGCGTTCTCCAGGCTCGGCAAGCGCGTGCTGCAGATCGGCTGCGACCCGAAGCACGACTCGACCTTCACCCTGACCAAGCGCCTGGTGCCGACCGTGATCGACGCGCTCGAAGGCGTCGACTTCCACTCCGAGGAGCTGCGGGTCGAGGACTTCGTCTACGAGGGCTACAACGGCGTCATGTGCGTCGAGGCCGGTGGCCCGCCCGCCGGCACCGGCTGCGGCGGCTATGTCGTCGGGCAGACGGTCAAGCTGCTGAAGGAACACCACCTGCTCGACGACACCGACGTGGTGATCTTCGACGTGCTCGGCGACGTCGTCTGCGGCGGCTTCGCCGCGCCCCTGCAGCACGCCGACCGGGCGCTGATCGTCACCGCCAACGACTTCGACTCGATCTTCGCCATGAACCGGATCGTCGCCGCGATCCAGGCCAAGGCGAAGAACTACAACGTGCGCCTCGGCGGCGTGATCGCCAACCGCAGCGCCGAGACCGACCAGATCGACAAGTTCAACGGCGTGGTGGGGCTGAAGACGATGGCCCGCTTTCCGGACCTCGACGTGATCCGCCGCAGCCGCCTGAAGAAGTCGACGCTGTTCGAGATGGAGTCGTCGCCGGAAGTCGAAGCGGTGCAGCAGGAATACCTGCAGCTCGCCGCAAGACTGTGGGCCGGGACCGAGCCGCTGGTGGCGGCGCCGATGAAGGATCGCGACATCTTCGACCTGCTGGGTTTCGACTGAGGGCGATCGACCGATGGCAGCCGTCACCGACAGCTCGTACGCGCAGCGCCGCGAGAGCATCGAGACCTACTTCGACCGTACCGCGGTCGAAGCGTGGACGCGGCTGACCTCCGATGCGCCGGTCGGCCGCATCCGCGCCACCGTGCGCGAAGGCCGCGACACGATGCGGCGCACGCTGCTCGCCTGGCTGCCGGCGGACCTGCGCGGCCTTCGCCTGCTCGACGCCGGCTGCGGCACCGGCGTGCTGGCGGTGGAGGCGGCGCGGCGCGGCGCGCGCGTCACCGCCGTGGACCTGTCGCCGACGCTGATCGGGCTCGCCCGCGAGCGGCTGCCGCAGGACCTCGCTGAATCGGCAAATGAGGGGCACATCGACTTCCTCGCCGGCGACATGCTCGATGCGTCGCTCGGGCAGTTCGATCACGTGGTGGCGATGGACTCGCTGATCCACTACCGCACCCGCGACGTGGTCGACGTGCTCGACGCGCTGGCGCGGCGGACGAGCACGTCGATCCTGTTCACCTTCGCGCCGCGCACGCCGCTGCTCGCCGCCATGCATGCGCTGGGCCAGGTGTTCCCGCGCGGCAGCCGCTCGCCCGCGATCGAGCCGGTGGCGGCAGGCACGCTGGCGCGTGAAGTCGCGGCGCGGCTCGGGCACGACTGGCACATCGGCCGCAGCGCCCGCGTCGCCCGCGGCTTCTACATCTCGCAGGCCCTCGAACTGGTGCGGCGATGAGACGCCTGAACGCCGCGGCGGCGCGCCTGTGGGTCCACCTCGGCCCGCGCTTCCTGCCGTTCGCCGACGCCGCCACCGCCGAACTGCCGCTGCCGCGGCTGCTGCGGCTGTCGGCGTTCCAGATCTCGGTCGGCATGGCCACCGCGCTGCTGGTGGGGACGCTCAACCGGGTGATGATCGTCGAGCTTGCGGTACCGGCCTGGCTGGTGGCGGCGATGGTCGCGGCGCCGCTGCTGTTCGCGCCGTTCCGCGCCCTGGTCGGGTTTCGCTCCGACACGCACCGCTCGGCGCTCGGCTGGAAGCGGGTGCCGTTCATCTGGCTCGGCACCATGCTTCAGTTCGGCGGCCTGGCGATCATGCCGTTCGCGCTGCTGGTGCTCTCCGGCGACGGCCAGGGCCCGGCGTGGGTCGGGCAGGTCGCGGCGGCACTGGCCTTTCTGCTCGTCGGCGCCGGGCTTCAGATCACCCAGACCGCAGGCCTCGCTCTGGCCACCGACCTGGCGCCGGCGCATGCCCGGCCCCGCGTGGTGGCGCTGATGTACGTGATGCTGCTCGCCGGCATGGTCGGCTGCGGCGTCGTCTTCGGGCTGTTGCTGGCGAACTTCAGTCCCGTGCGGCTGATCCAGGTGATCCAGGGTGCGGCCCTGGTGACCATGGCCCTGAACACGCTGGCGCTGTGGAAGCAGGAGGCGCGCGATCCGTCGCGCACCGCCGCCGGCCTGCCCCGGCCCGACTTCGGCGAGTGCTGGCAGCAGTTCATCCGCCGCGGCCGCGCGCGCCGCTTCCTCCTTGCCGTCGGGCTGGGCACGGCCGCATTCAACATGCAGGACATCGTGCTCGAGCCGTACGGAGGCGAGGTCCTCGGGCTGTCGGTCGGCGCCACCTCGGCGCTGACGGCCCTGCTCGCCACAGGGGCGCTGGCCGCGTTCGCGCTCGCCGCGCGAGCCCTCGGCCGCGGCCGCGACCCGCACCTCGTCGCCGCCTGGGGCGCGCTCGCCGGGCTGCCCGCCTTCGCGGCGGTGATCTTCGCGGCGCCGCTGGAATCGGCGGCGTTGTTCCGCGCCGGCACGGTGCTGATCGGCTTCGGCGGCGGCCTGTTCGCCGTCGGCACGCTGACGGCGGCAATGGCGCTCGAGTCTTCCGAGCGCGTCGGCCTGGCGCTCGGTGCCTGGGGCGCGGTGCAGGCCGCGGCGGCAGGGCTGGCGATCGCCGCCGGCGGGCTGCTGCGCGACGTGTTCTCGTCGCTGGCCGCGCACGGTCTGCTCGGGCCGGCGCTCACCGACACGGCAAGCGGCTACGGCGTCGTCTACCACCTCGAACTCGCCCTGCTCTTCGCCACCCTGATCGTGATCGGCCCGCTGGTGCGCCATCGGCGCGACGGCGTGCCGGCGGTGCCGGCCCGCGGTTTCGGGCTGGCGGAGTTTCCCCACTAGCTTCATCGACCCGCGGAGGTCAAACATGCCCCTCATCCAAGCAGAGTCTTCCTACATCGACCTGGCGCAGCTCGTGCTGTATGCGTTCTGGATCTTCTTCGCCGGGCTCATCTACTACCTGCACCGCGAGAACAAGCGCGAGGGCTACCCGCTGGAGTCCGACCGCAGCGACCGCGCCCCCCGCGTCGCCGTGCAGGGCTGGCCGCGCATCCCCGAGCCCAAGACCTACAAGCTGCCGCACGGCGGCACCGCGGTGGCGCCAAACGGCCACCGGGACACGCGCGAGATCAAGGCGCAGCCGGTGGCCGGCTTCCCCGGCGCCCCGCTCGAGCCGACCGGCGACCCGATGGCGGACGGCGTCGGCCCGGCCGCGTACGCGCAGCGCGCCGACGAACCCGACCTCACCTACGACGGCCAGCCGAAGATCGTGCCGCTGCGGGTGGCGACCGACCACGTGATCGAGTCGCGCGACCCCGACCCGCGCGGCATGCCGGTGATCGGCGCCGACGGCAAGTCCGGCGGCACCGTGCGCGATGTCTGGGTCGACCGCTCCGAGGCGATGATCCGCTACCTCGAGGTCGAGACCGGCACCGGCAACGCCATGCGCCGGGTGCTGCTGCCGATGAACTGCGCCCGCGTCAAGGACGGCGCGGTGCTGGTGAAGTCAATCACCTCGGCGCACTTCGCCAAGGTGCCGGGACTGCGCAACCCGGACGTCGTCACCCTGCTCGAGGAAGACAAGATCATGGGCTTCTACGGCGGCGGCTGCCTGTATGCGTTGCCGTCGCGCACCGAGCCGCTGCTCTGAAGCACGACCGCGGACCGACCGCGCGCGACAGAAGGGGACAGACGATGAACACGACTCATCTGCCGGACGCCGGGCCGCGGCCCGTTGGCGGCGAATTCATCCGCGGCATCCGCGAGCCGCTGCCCGAGGGCGAACGGGTGCTGTGGCAGGGCGCGCCGTCATGGTGGGCGCTGGCGGTGCGCGCCCTGCACATCCGCAAGGTGGCGGTGTACTTCGCCGTGCTGCTCGTCTGGCGCCTCGCCGCGCTGCTCGCCGACGGGCAGTCGGTCGGAGCGGCGCTGGCCGGCTGCGCCACTCTTGCCCTCGTCGCCGCGCTCGGCCTCGGTCTGCTGGCGCTGATCGCGGTGCTCGCCGCGCGCACCACGATCTACGCGATCACGACGCGGCGGGTGATGCTGCGCATCGGCATCGCGCTGCCGATCTTCGTCAACCTGCCGTTCAAGGGCATCGAGGCGGCGGCGCTGCGCGTCTTCCGCGACGGCACCGGCGACCTGCCGCTGCAGCTTCAGGACGGCGTGCGGCTGGCCTGGCTGCACCTGTGGCCGCACGCGCGACCCTGGGGGGTGGCGCAGCCGCAGCCGATGCTGCGCGGCCTGCACGAGCCGGAACGGATCGCGGCGATCCTGAAGGACGCCATCGCCGCCGACGCGGCGCCGGCGCGCAGCGCCCAGGTGCTGGCGCTGCCGCCGCGCGTCGTGCAGGTGCCGCACGACGTGCCCGCAACCGCCGCCGCCTGAGGCGCGCTCATCCTCGCGAGGTTCCCGATGAGCGATCCCTTCGGCCATTCGGTCCCGCGCCTGCCGCTTGCCGGCGCCGGGGCGCTGGTTCTCGTGTCCCTGATCGCGGTGGCGACGATGCGGCTCGCCGGCGCGCCGCCGCTGACGGTGGCGCCGTCGCCGGTCACGGCCGAACGGCAGCTGCACTTCAGCGATGCCGCCGGCGGCGGTGTCGACGTGATCGACAGCCGTACCGGCGAGCGCATCGCGCACCTGGCGCCGGGCGCCGATGGCTTCATCCGCGCCACCCTGCGCTCGCTGGTGCGCGAGCGCCGCCTGCGGCAGCTGGGGCCGGAGGCGCCGTTCGTGCTCGCCAGCCATGCCGACGGCCGTCTGACGCTGGCCGACCCGGCCACCGGCCGCAGCGTCAACCTCGAAGCCTTCGGCCCCGACAACGCCGGCGCCTTCGCCCGCCTGCTCGCCGCGCCGGCGCGCTGAAGTCCAACCGGACAGCCCAGGAGACGCCCATGCCCCGCGATGTCGCCCTCGAATCCCCGCTCGATGCCACCCGCAAGGCCGAGGAAAGCACGCTGCTCAGTCCGCGCTTCTACACCACCGACTTCGCGGCGATGGACCGCATCGACGTCTCGCCGGTGCGCGCCGAATGGGACGCGATGATGGCCGAGTACGAGGGCGACAACAACCACGACCACTTCCAGCGCCCGGCCGAATTCGCGGCCGAGATCCGCGAACTGCCGCCGGCCCTGAAGAAGGAGTTCCTCGACTTCCTGATCAGCTCGGTGACCTCGGAGTTCTCCGGCTGCGTGCTGTACAACGAGATCCAGAGGAACGTCGGCAACCCGGACCTCAAGGCGCTGATGCGCTTCATGGCGCGCGACGAGAGCCGCCACGCCGGCTTCATCAACCAGTCGCTGAAGGACTACGGCCTCGGCGTCGACCTCGGCGGGCTGAAGCGCACCAAGGCCTACACCTACTTCAAGCCGAAGTACATCTTCTACGCGACGTATCTCTCCGAGAAGATCGGCTACGCCCGCTACATCACCATCTACCGCCAGCTCGAGCGGCACCCGGAGCGGCGCTTCCACCCGATCTTTCGCTGGTTCGAGCGCTGGTGCAACGACGAATTCCGCCACGGCGAGAGCTTCGCCCTGATCCTGCGCGCCAACCCGCACCTGCTTCGCGGCGGCAACCTGCTGTGGATCCGCTTCTTCCTGCTCGCCGTGTACGCGACCATGTACGTGCGCGACCACACGCGGCCGGCGATGCACGAGGCGATGGGGATCGACATCGACGACTACGACTACACGGTGTTCCGCATCACCAGCGAGATCAGCAAGCAGGTGTTCCCGCTGACGCTCGACATCGACCACCCGGCCTTCCGCAAGGGCCTGGCGCGGCTGTCGCGCATCGCCGCCGCCAGCGAGCGCGCCAAGGCGCAGGGCGGCGTCGTGAACTGGATCCGGCGCGGCGCGCTGGCCGCCGCCGGCGCGGCGGTGTTCGCGCGCCTGTACCTGCTGCCGGTCAAGCGCCACGCGCTGCCGCGGCAGGTGCGCGTCGCGCCGGCCTGGTAGCCGGGCCGGACGGGATCGTGGCCGGGTACGCGGCGCCGGTCGCCTGCGCGCTGTTCGTCTGGTGGTTCGCCACCGGGCTGATCCTGGTGCTGGTGCGGCGGCCGTCGGCGACGTTCGCCTGGAGCCTGCTCGCCGCCGGCGTGCTCGCCGTCGGCGCGCTGTGGCTGCTCGCCGCCACCCGCGACGACACGAGCGTCGCCGCCGCGTACCTGGCCTTCGGCTGCGGCGTGGCGCTGTGGGGCTTCCTCGAACTGGGTTTTCTCACCGGCATCGTCAGCGGCTCGCGACGGCACGGCTGCGCCGCCGGCTGCTGCGGCTGGCGCCACTTCGGGCACGCGATCGAGGCAATCCTGCATCACGAACTGGCGATCATCGCCATGGCGATCGCGGTGCTGACCCTGAGCTGGAACGCGCCGAACCCGATCGGCGCCTGGACCTTCCTCGTGCTGTGGGTGATGCGGCAGAGCGCCAAGCTGAACCTCTTCCTGGGCGTGCGCAACCTCGGCGAGGAGTTCCTGCCGCCGCACCTGGAGTACCTGAAGAGCTACTTCCGCCGCCGGCCGATCAACCTGCTGTTCCCGTTCTCGGTGACGCTGCCCACCGTCGTCGCCACGCTGCTGGTGCGCGCCGCGCTGGCGCCGGATGCCGACGCCTTCGTCGTCGCCGGCCGTCTGCTGGTGGCGGCGCTGCTGGGGCTGGCGGTGCTGGAGCACTGGCTGCTGGTGCTGCCGGTGTCGCTGGATGCCCTGTGGCGCTGGGCGATGGGCGGTGCGCGCCCGCCCGCCGCAGCGGACCCGCAGCCGCCTGCGCCGCGGGTGGAGTCGAAGGTCGAAGTCTGCTGAGGCGAGGCGCCGACGGGGCGGAGGTGCCTGCTTCGAAGTCGAACTCCGACGGCGCAAGGACGAAGCGCGGGCCGGTCGGTCAGGCAGCCGCAGCCATGGAAGGGAAAGGCGGGATTCAGCTTCCCGGACCGACGGACGTCTCTTGGCTCGGTATGGTCAGCCGGGTTTTGAATCAGCGGGCGTTCGGCCAACGCTCCTGGGCTGACGCTCAACGTTGGGGTTCACCTGCCTGCGCCGGCGCGCGAAGCGGGCTGGCGCAGGTCGGGGACAGCGACGGGGTCGGCCGCAGACTACGACGCATGCTCGACGGGATGAGCGGTGAGGCGCACGCCCAGCGCACGCGCAACCTTCAGAACGGTGTCGAAGCGCGGCTTCGCGCCCGGAGAGAGTGCCTTGTACAAGCTCTCGCGACCGAGCCCCGCATCTTTGGCAACCTGCGCCATGCCGCGCGCGCGAGCGACATCGCCGAGGGCCAGGAGAAGAAGATCCGGATCCTGCGACTCGAGTACGGCATTCATGTACTCGACGACTGCTTCATCGTCGGTAAGGTACTTTGCGACGTCAAACGGTACTAGCTTGGATCGGGTTTTCGCCTTGCTCATAGCTCGGACTCCAGTTGCTTCAGGATGCGCTGAGCGCGCCGAACGTCCCGCGCCTGGGAGGACTTGTCTCCACCTGCGAGCATGATGATGAGAATGCTCCCCCTCTGCGCGAAGTAGAGACGGTACCCGGGGCAAGCGCATTTCGGAGACGCCGCCGCCCACCGCCTTGCAGTCACCCAGACTGCCAGCCTCTGCGTGCCGCAGGCGAGCAGCGATGCGCACCTGCGCCTTCTTGTCGCGCAGACCGTCGAGCCAAGACTCGAACTCCGGCGTGAGGCGAACCGTCAGCACCGGCGCATTGTATCCGACTGGATACTTGCGTCAAGCCGCCGAGTTCTCGCTCCGTTCTGCGCTCGGGATGACGGCGGACGCGGGGCGGCTTTCCGGCCCCCGCACTGCGCCGGCGATGGCCGCGCTCGTGCTGGCGTCAGCCATGCGGGGCCTTGACCGGAAATCGGCAACCGGCCGACGCCGCGCCGCGGGCGAGGCGACCAGCGCTCGCCTGCTGATCCCTCATCGAAGGTGTCACGGGCGCCCGCGGTCGCGCGATCATCTCGTCACCTGATCTCGTCAACTGGTCTCGTGAATCTACGGCCTGCCCGCCAATGCTGTTCGACCCCGCTCGGCACGAACGCCTCGTCGAATCGGCGTGGGATCCGCGGCGGGCGCAGGCCGCGATCAATTGGATCGTCCGCGAGACCGAGGCGACCTTCACCGCCGATCGCTACTGGCCGCCGCACCCGAAGGACCTCGATCCCGGCGACGACCCGGCGCAGATCGCGACCTCGCTGTACGTCGGCGCGGCTGGCGTCATCTGGGCGCTGCGCTACCTGCACGCCTGCGGCGCTGCCGCGGAAGCCGCCGCGCCCGTTGTCGACCTCGATCTCCTGCGCCGCCGCAACCGCGACAGGCTGCGGTCGGCGGGCAGCCGCAACTTCGGTTCGTACCTGATGGGCGACCTGCCGATCGAGCTGATGGCGTGGGCCGACGCGCCCGCCGAAGGCGCCGCCGACCGGCTGGCGGGCCTGATCGAAGGCAGCATCGACCATCCGGCGCGCGAGCTGATGTGGGGCTCGCCGGGTTCGCTGCTCGCCGCCGGTTTCCTGCACGAGCAGTCGCGGCAGCCACGCTGGGCGGAACTCGCTCGCCGCATCGCCGCCCGCCTCGAAGCCGAACTGCTGTGGTCCGACGAGCATCGCTGCCACTACTGGACCCAGGACCTGTACGGCAGCCGCAGCACCTATCTCGACGGCGTGCATGGCTTCGTCGCCACCGCGCACGGGCTGATCCGCAGCCGGCAGCTGCTCGACGCGCGCGCCTGGCAGGAATGGCAACGGCGCATCGTCGAGACGGTCTCGCGCACGGCAACCCGCGACGACGGCCTCGCCAACTGGCGCGTCGAACTGATCGAGCCGAAGGACCGGCGGCAGAAATGGCTGATGCAGTTCTGCCACGGCGCGCCGGGTTTCGTGATCTGCCTCGGCGGTTTTCCCGGAAGCGAGCTCGACCAGCTGCTCGCCGCCGCCGGCGAGGCGATCTGGGCCGCTGGGCCGCTCGTCAAGGGCTCGAATCTCTGCCACGGAACCGCCGGCAACGGTTACGCCTTCCTCAAGCTCTACGAGCGCTCCGGCGAGGCCCGATGGCTCGACCGCGCGCGCGCCTTCGCCATGCATGCGATCGGACAGTGCGAAGCCGACGCAGCGCGCTACGGCCAGCTTCGCTACTCGCTGTGGACCGGCGATCCGGGACTGGCCGTGTATCTGTGGGACTGCCTGCGGGCGAAGTCCGCGTTCCCGACGCTCGACGTGTTCTTCGCACCTGCTCGCCGGCCATAGGCGCGCCGCAGGCCGAGGCGATGACCGTTCGCGCCGGACCGCTTGCGGGGGGCTACGCGGCGCGCAGGTTCAGTTCGTGCGGCAGCTTGAAGACCAGGTACTCCTGCGGCCCGTCGAGCTCGCGCACCCGATCGACGCCGAGTTCGCGCAGCCGTGCCCGCACGCGGTCGACGATCGCCTCCGGCGCCGAAGCCCCGGCCGTGAGCCCGATGCGGCGTGCGCCAGCCAGCCACTGCGGCTCGATCTCGCGTTCGTCCTCGATCAGCCGCGCCGGCACGCCGTGCTGCTCGGCCACCTCGCGCAGCCGGTTGGAGTTGGAGCTGTTGCGGGCGCCGACGACCAGCACCCGGTCGACCTGCCGCGCCAGCACCTGCACCGCGCGCTGCCGGTTCTGCGTCGCGTAGCAGATGTCGTCGACGTCGGGGCCGCGGATGCCGGGCCAGCGGCGCTTCAGCCGCTCGATCACCTCGCGCGTGTCATCGAGGCTCAGGGTGGTCTGCGTCACGTAGGCCACCGGCGTGCCGGGGGCGATCGTCAACCGTTCGACATCGTCGGCCGTCGACACCAGGTGCACCGGCGCGTCGACCGAGCCGATCGTGCCCTCGACCTCCTCGTGGCCGCGGTGTCCGATCATGACCAGCGCATGGCCGCTGCGCGCGTAGCGCTGCAACTGCATGTGCACCTTGGTCACCAGCGGGCAGGTGGCGTCGACGGTGCGCAGCAGCCGCGCCCGAGCCCGCTGCACCACGTCGCGCGAGACGCCGTGGGCGCTGAAGACCACCGTCGAACCCGGCGGAATGTCCTCGATCGCGTCGACGAAGACGGCGCCGCGCGATCGCAGGTCGGCGACCACGTGCGGGTTGTGCACGATCTCGTGGAAGACGTACACCGGCGGACGGTGCAGGCGCAGCGCGCACTCGACCGCCTCGATCGCGCGCACCACGCCGGCGCAGAAGCCGCGCGGCTGGGCCAGCAGCAGTTCCATCGTTTGTCTCAGTGGCGCCCGGCCGCCCGAAGCCACTGAACGCCCCCTCGGGGGGCAGCGAGCGTAAGCGAGCGTGGGGGCCCCGATATGCGCCCGGCCGCCCGAAGCCACTGAACGCCCCCGCGGGGGGCAGCGAGCGCAAGCGAGCGTGGGGGCCCTGCCTTGCGCCCGGCCGCCCGAAGCCACTCGCCGCCCTCTCGGGAGGCAGCGAGCGCAAGCGAGCGCGGGGGCTTCATGTCCGCATCGCCGGCGGTTCAGGCGGCGGGTGGCGGCGCCGTGGCGCCGCCGGCCGCGCGGCGGGCGCGGCAGGTCATGTTCCCGGCTTCGCCGGCTCCGCCGCCATCGCCGGCCGCTCGACGACCGGGATCGGCCCCTGCAGTTCCGGGTAGTCCTTGGCCATCTGGGCGCCGTACAGCGGCTTCCACACCCCCTTGTGGCAGGTGGCGCAGTTGGCCTTCGGCGCGTCGCCAGCCGGACCGAGCGAAGTCTTCGGATAGGTCGGGCCGAGTGGCTCAAGGTAGTCGTTGTTCAGCGCCCGCACCATGCGGATGCCGTACCACGCGCTGGCGCGCGTCGGCGGCGAGCCGTCCCAGGTGGCGAAGTTGTGCGTGTTGTGGCAGAAGGTGCAGTTGACTCCGAGCGAGTCGGCAAAGTGCATCATCAGCCCATAGGTCCACTCGGTGTGCTGGATGCTCGCCTTGTGGTCGCTCGGCAGCGCCGCCTTGCTGCCGACGCGGATCTCGCCCGCCCCCTGCAGGAAGACGGAGAACGGTTCCTTCGGCAGCGAGGCCAGCGCCACCGACTTCGCCGGCGCGTTCTGGCCGAAACGCCAGCCGGCGAAGACGCCGCCTTCCAGCCCCTCGGCATCCTTGAACCAGATCCGCTGCGGGACCGGCATGCCGCGATGGCAGGTATAGCAGGTGACGCCGGTGGCGCCGACGTGGGTCTGCCACTTGCTGTTGACGGTCTGCGTCATCTGCAGCATGCGGCGGGAGACGTGCTTGGTGTACAGCGTCTCGTCCTCGAAGTTGCCGCCCGCATGGCAGTAGGTACACCCCTGCTCGGGCGACACCCACTGCGTCATCGCCGCCATCAGCCGGGTGAAGTTGCCGACGTCGAGGTCGCCCAGCACCTTGACGTTCTTGTAGACGTCCTTGGCCAGCGGCGCGCCCGGCTCGATCGCGACTCGCGGTGTCGACTCCGGCGCCTGGTTGGCTTCCGCCTTCACCGCGCCGAGGCGCGGATTGGCGACGTGGACCATGCCGGTGCCGCGAAAACCGCGCTGCACCGACTCGATCGGCGGCCGCTCCCAGCAGCCGGCGAGAAGAAGTGCCGCGCCCAGCCCGGCGATGCCCATCAGCCTGCGATCGATCGCCTTCATTGCGTCACCCCCGGGATCGTGACCGGCGGGAACACGGCCGGATACGACGGTGCCACGCCGTGCTTGACCGCCCACAGGTACCAGTTGTCCACCGCGGTGCCGGTGAGCAGGATGCCGATGCCGCCAACGAGGGGGCACAGCACCGCGAACCACCACGCCCAGCGATGGATCGATTCCATCGTCGCGTTGAAGCCCATCGTCCAGCGCCAGAACAGCGCCGCCCGTTCGGAGGCGGTGCCGCGGTCGGTGATCTGCTCCAGTTCGCGCTCGCCGCCGAAGCGGCTGACGGCGAGGATGGTGCCGCCGTGCATCGCGAACAGCAGCGCCGAGCCGTACAGGAAGGCAATCGACAGCGCGTGGAACGGGTTGTAGAAGAGATTGCCGTAGCGGATCGAGAAGGCGGCGGTCCAGTCGAGGTGCGGGAAGATGCCGAACGGCACCGCCTCCGACCACGAACCCATCAGCAGCGGCCGGATGAAGCCGAGCACCAGGTACAGCCAGATCGCCGCCGCGAAGGCCCAGGCCACGTGCGTGCCCATGCCGAGCGCGCGCGCCCGCCGGTAGGTGCGCACCCACCACAGCAGGATCGAGGCGGTGAGGAAGAAGCCGGCCACCAGCCACCAGCCGCCCTTGTTCAGCGGCGGAAGCGAAAGGCCGTACTCGGGCGGCGGCGGCTCCAGCGCCAGCCACGGCAGCTGGCGCACGAACTGCACCGGGTCCCAACCGACCGAGGCCCACATGTTCAGGCCGATGATCTCGATGGCGATAATCCCGCAGACGATCGAGGCCAGGCCGAGGAAGCCGAGGTAGAACGGCCCGATCTGGGCGTCGCCGAACTTGCCGTACCAGTAGACGAAGAACGGCTTGCCCTGCCGCGTCCAGGTGCCGGGCGCCAGCGCCGGCCCCATGTGCACCGGGCCGCGGACCTGCACGCGGGTGAAGAAGTTCTGATATTCCGCTGCCATGTTGGTCTCCTCGCGCTAGCGCCAGATCGGCAGGTCGAGCCACCAGCTCCACCATTCGGGCCAGCCGCGGGTCCAGAACGGCCCGCTGATGACGATGCACACGGCGCTGAAGAACACGGCGGCCACCGCCAGGAACAGCCCCAGCCGGTGGATGCCGAGCGCGCCGATCGAGTAGCCGATGAAGTCGCGGAAGAAGCTGTTCTCGTGGTCGGCCGCCTTGACCGGCT
>CAYLZU010000004.1:0-28995 GCA_964388005.1 uncultured Burkholderiaceae bacterium | reverse complement strand
CGAGCGCCCCTATCCGCGCGCATTACCGCGAAATCCGACAGGGGGGGGGTAGGTGATAGGGGTGGGGTGGATTCATGGGCCGACCGAGGATTCCGACCGAGATCAAGAAGGCGATGGGCAATCCTGGCAAGAGGAAGATCGCGCGCCAGGAGCCCGATCCAGAGTACCTGGACGACCTGACGGCGCCGGCCTGGCTGCCTGATGGCGCGAAGGTTGTGTGGAACGAGTACGCGCAGAAGATGCGCAACGCGAAGGTGCTCACGGTGATCGACGTGGAGGCCTTCGCCCTGTGGTGCTACAAGGTCGCGAAGCATCGCGCCGCGATCGCGGACCTGGAGCGCCTGGGCATCATGGTCGACCGCGCGCCGAAGGACGGCGAGCTCGCGGTCGAGAAGTCCGAGAAGGCGAGGGGCGCGCCCGCCCAGGTGGTGAACCAGCTCTTCTTCGCCGAGTCGATGCTCTTCAAGCAGGTCCTCGCGCTCGAGCGCGAGTTCGGCATGACGCCGGCGGCGCGCACACGGGTCCAGGTGGATCCGCAACTGACCCTTTTCCCGAACGATGACGGCGAGCGCGCAGAGCACGGACAGCAGCCGAAGCAGCCGAGCAAAGGCTCGCCGTATTTCACCGGCGGCGCGGCGCCGCACTAAGTCGGGCGATCGCCGCGCGTCGAGCGTCACCAGGGCCGGCGAGCTCAGCGCGGCGCGCCGGACCAAGGCCGGCCAGCTGCGGGCCCAGAAGCGCATCGAACGGCGGCGGCGGACCTTCGAGCGGATCCGCACCGCGAAGGATCCGGCGACGGAATACGCCAGGGCGGTCGCGCGTGGAGCGGTGGTCGCCGGCCCGCAGGTGCGCGACGCATGCCGCCGGCACCTGGCGGACCTGGAGCGCGGTGCGGAGCGCGGCCTGGTGTGGGATGTCGCGGCCGCGGCGCGCTACCTGAACTTCAAGCGCGATGTCCTGAAGCTGAACGGCGGCGAGTGGGAAGGCAAGCCTTTCGAGTCCACCGCCTGGCAGTGTTTCGTGGGCGGCAGCCTGTTCGGCTGGAAGCGCACGATCAAGGCGCCATGGCTGGGTGGTGCGGAGACAACGGTGCGGCGCTTCACCACCGGCTACATCGAGACCGGCAAGGGCTCGGGCAAGTCGCCCGAGGCCGCCGCGATCGGACTGTACTGCCTTACCTCGGACAACGAGTGGCGCGCGGAGATCTACGCCGCGGCCACGAAGAAGGACCAGGCGATGGTCCTCTTTCGCGATGCGGTCGCGATGGTGGACCTCTCGCCCGAGCTCACGCACGTGATCAAGAAGTCGGGCGTGGGCGAGCGCACCTGGAACCTTGCGTACCTGGCCGGGCGGAGTTTCTTCCGGCCGATCAGCTCCGACGACGGGCAGTCGGGTCCGCGGCCGCACGTGTCGCTGCTCGACGAGATCCACGAGCACGCCGACAACAACGTCGTCGAGATGCTGAAGGCCGGCCAGAAGAACCGCCGGCAGCCGATGATGGTGATGATCACCAACAGCGGCGTGGACAAGAACTCGGTGTGCTGGGCGTACCACGATTACGCGGTGAAGGTCGCCTCCGGCGCGCTGCAGGACGACAGCTTCTTCGGTTTCGTGTGCGGCCTGGACAAGGGCGAGGATCCGTTCAAGTCGGAGGCCTGCTGGCCGAAGGCGAACCCCAGCCTGGAAGAGTTCGACATTCCGGGCCTGAAGTACCTGCGCGAGCAGGTGGCCGCCGCGCGCGGCATGCCCTCGAAGGCGAGCCTGGTGCGCCGGCTCAACTTCTGCGAGTGGGTGGAGTCGGTCAACCCGGCGATCCCGCGGCACGTGTGGGAAGGCGCGGAGGACACCGAGTTCGACCTCGGGCGCCTGCGTGGCCGGCGCTGCTGGGGAGGGCTGGACCTTTCCTCCACGACCGACCTCACGGCGGCCGCGTACATGTTCGAGCCGGTGGCGGACGATCCGCACTGGCGGCTGCTCGTGCGGCTGTGGATCCCGGGCGACGAGCTCGCGGCGAAGGAAGACCGCGACAAGGTGCCCTACATCGCCTGGCGCGATGCGGGGCACATCATCGCGTTGCCTGGGCGCGCGATCGACAAGCTCGCCGTCGCCAGGCAGTGCGCGGCCGATGCCGAGGCGTTCGACCTGCAGCAGCTCGGCTACGACCGCTGGCGGATCGAGGACTTCAAGCGGATCCTCGACGACGAAGGCATCGACCTGCCGCTGGTGCCGTTTGGCCAGGGCTTCCAGTCGATGACGCCGGCGGTGGAGGCCTTCGAGACCGCGCTGGTCGGCGTGCCGGCGAAGGATGATACGGGCAACGTGAAACACGCGCGTTTAAACAAGCCGCTGCGGCACCCGGGGAACCCCTGCCTCACCTGGTGCGCGGCGAACGCGGTGTACGCGAGCGATTCCGCTGGCTGCAGGAAGCCCGACAAGAAGAAGGCGACGGGCCGCATCGACGGCATCGTCGCCGCGATCATGGCCTCCGGGCTCGCCAGCCGCGGAGAGACAACGAGCACCAGCTATCCGGGAGTACTGACGGTATGAACCATGTGGTCTACAACGTCTCGGTGGGCGCGGGGCTCAGCTGCACGGGCCTGGGCATCGGGCTGCAGTTCGGGGTGGGCTACGGCCTGGCCGCGTTTGGCCTCTTGCTCATCGGCCTCACGACCTTTGGCGCACGCCTGGCCGCACGCCGCGAGGGCTGATGTTCCTCGCCCAGGACATCGCCGCGAGCGGGCGCGGCCCGACCGACGACTTCTGGTACATGCCTGCGCCCTACAGCCTCGGCGGCGCACGCCCGAGCGTTGCTGCGGCGCTCGCGGTGCCGGCCATGTACGCCTGCGCCCTGGTGCTTGGCCAGGACATCGGCAAGCTGCCGTGCCAGTTGTTCCGCAAGGACGGGCGCACGCGCGCGGCGGCCACGGATCACCCCCTCTACCGGCTGATCCACCGCCGGCCGAACCGCTGGCAGACCGCCTTCCAGTGGCGGCAGATGATGCAGTGGCACCTGATGCTGCGCTACAACGCCTACTCGCGCATCTACTACGACCGGCGCGGGCGCGTGGAGGAGCTGGTGCCGCTCCACCCGGACCGCGTGACGGTGGAGCGCGGCATGGGCGCGGACGGCGTGGTCACCTTCCGCTACCGCTACCGCCCGGAGTCGGGCAGCGAGATCATCCTCGTGCGTGGAGAAATGTTCCACGTGCGCGGCTTGAGCTCGGACGGCATCGAAGGCTTCTCGCCGCTCGACTACCAGGGCGGCTCGGTGAGCGAGGCGCTCGCCGCGCAGAACTACTCGCGCCGCAACATGGAAAACGACGCGCGCCCCGGCGGCGTGCTGGAGTGGGAAGGCCATTTCAAGAGCGACGAAGAGCGCGCCGCGTTCCGCGCGAGCTGGCAGGCCGCCCAGGGCGGCGCCAACGTGGGCAAGACGGCGGTGCTCGAGCGCGGCATGCAGTTCAAGGAAATCAAGGTCTCCAACGCGGACCTGCAGCTTGTGGACCAGAGAAAGCTCAAGGGCTACGACATTGCGGCCATCAACCGCATGCCGCCGCACAAGATCGGCCTCATGGAGCGGGCGACCTTCAGCAACATCGAGCACCAGTCGATCGAGTACGCGACCGACACCATGCAGCCCTGGTGCACGAACTGGGAGCAGGAGCTCTCGGCGCAACTGCTCACCGAAAAGGAACAGGAAGACGAGCAGCTCTACTTCGAGTTCAACATGAACGCCCTGCTGCGCGGCGACGCCAAGGCGCGCGGCGAGCTTTACGGCAAGCTGTTCAGCGTGGGCGCGATGTCGCCGAACGACATCCGCGAGCGCGAGAACGAGAACCCGATCGAGGACGGCGACCGCTACTACGTGCCCGTCAACATGGTCCCCTCCGACCGCGTGGACGACGTGGTGGACAAGGGCGGCAACAAGCCCGCCGGCACCGGCTCCGACAAGGGCGGCGGCAACGATGCCGCGCGGGCCCGCGCGCGCGCACTCGAGCAGGCCGCCGCAGAGCGCGTGGTGCGCAAGGAAGCCTCGCAGATCCGGCGCCTCGTGGAGAAGTCGAGCGACGCGGTGGCGTTCGTGGAGGAAGCCGAGCGCTTCTACCTCGCCCACGCCGATTTCGTCGAGGACGTGATGGCGGTGGACGCAGAAACCGCCGAGCGCTACTGCCTGCAGCGCATCGAAAGCGTGCGCGGCATTGCCGGCGATCGTGGCGCGTCCGGGTATCTCGAACGCCTGGAAGCATCCGGCGCCGTCGAACTACTCGCCCTGTGCGGCTCTTCCGGGCCACGCGCGGATGCAGGCGGTGACGACGGCTTGCACGCCATCGCGCGGGCAGTGGCGGCACGGCCCGCGCCCGTGACGCAGGTCACGATCGCCGAAGGGGCGGTGCAGGTGAGGGCCGGGGATGTGCATGTCGAGCCCGCGCCTGCGCGAGCGCCGCGCCTGCGCGTGGTGGAGAAGGAAGTGCTGGAGCGCGACCCGAAAACCGGGCTCATCAAGCGAGTCCGCGAAACCGAAAAGGAGATCAAGGCAAATGGCTAACGCGCTCTATGACCTGGGCCGCGAGGGGTTCCTTGCCGGCGACATCGACTGGGACGGCAACAACATCAAGCTCGTCTGTGTGGACGAGGCGGACGACACGATCGATCTCGCGGCGGACGACAACCTGGACGACCGCGCGGTGGCCTCGCGGGTCGCCACGAGCGGCAACTTCGCCAGCAAGACCACGACCGCTGGCGTGGCCGACGCCGCCGACGTGGTGCTCTCGGCCGTGACCGGCGACCAGTTCGAGTCCATCGACATCTACAAGGACACGGGCGTGGAAAGCACCTCGCGCCTGATCTGCAACATCGACACGGCGACCGGCCTGCCGTGCACGCCGAACGGCGGCGACATCACGATCCAGTGGGATGCGGGCGCAAACAAGATATTCAAACTCTAGGGGCGGCCATGGAAAAACTGCTGAAAGCCGAAGAACTGGAGGCGAAGACCGTTGCCTATCTTGAAGAGTATCTCGCCCGCGTGACGCGCATGCGCGATGCGCTATCCGAGCACGCAAAACTGGTGTCGTATTTGCTCGATGCCAAGCGCGCACAACGTAAGCCGGCGGCATGAAAGCAATCCGCAAGGTCCAACTCCGCGCCGAGGGCGCGCGGGTGTTCGTCAACATCAACGACGACACCTTCCTCGAGCTCGAATGGCAGAAGGCCGACGAGGTCGCGGCGGCGCTGAAGGCCTGCGCGCGCCTGGCCGAGGGGCACGAGAAAGCCGAGCAGGTGTTGAAGGACACCGCGTTTCTCATGCGCAGCGGCGCGCCGTTCACGCTCTCGAACGACCCGCGGCTGCTCGATGCGGCGAAGAACGAGGCGGCGTTCGACAAGGATTTGCGCCGGCAGTTGCCGGGCGGGGTGAAGTCGCGGGAAGTGTTCGGGTTGCCGACGATTCGGAGGCACTGAGTTGTGCCGCGCCGCGCCGATGTGCTCGTGGCCCAGGCGCTCGCCGCCGTGCAGTGGAATGGCGCCGGCACGAACTACATCGTGCAGACGCCAGGCGGCACGCTGTACCTGGTCTACGTCGACACGGGATCGGATGTCGCGTTCAAGAAGTCGACCGACGGCGGGTTGACGTGGAGCGCGCCGACCGTTGTATTTGCAGGAACGGTGACAAACCTTTCGGTCTGGTACGACCGATGGAGCAACATCAGCGCCGGACTGATCCATATCGCGTACACGGAGAGCGCGACCGACGACACGCTGTACCGCACGATCGACACTGAGTCTGCGGACGCACTTTCGACGCAGACCGTTATATTTGCCGGCGGGACGACGGCAACTGGCGGACATCTTTCCATTACACGCGCGGTCGGAGGGAACGTCTACTGCAAGACGGTGATCGACGCGGGCGCGGAGGGTGGGTTTTTCCGCTTGCCGAATGCCAACGTGCCGAACGGCGCCTGGGATGCGGCGCGAACGGTGGACGAGACCATCGCCACCACCGACATGATGATCCTGCTGCCGGACTACGATGCGGCGGACACGCAGGACATCATGGCGATCTTCTGGGACGCGAGCGCCAACGAAGTCAGCCGGAAGCTGCACGACGACTCCGGCAATACGTGGTCCGAGACGAGCATCGCGACGAGCATGACCGACAGCCCGGCGACGACCGCCTTCCCGCACTTCGCGGTGGCGATGGACATCGCCAACACGCGCCACTATCTCGTCGCGTGGTCGGCGGTGGATGCCGCGAGCGCCCGGCTGCGGGCGTGGACGGTGGATTCGGGCGCGATCACCGCGCTCACCGACGTGGTGTCGAGCAGCACCGATGACCAGGGGTTGTGCGCGATCAGCCTGAACATCAATACCGGGGAGCTGGTGGTGTTCTACGCCGGGGCCACGGCAGGCGGTGAGACCTTCCCGAGCGCGCTGAACATATACTGCAAGGGCAGCAGTGACGGCGGCGCCACATGGGGGCCGGAAACGAAGGTCTCGGCGATGGCCTCGGCGCAGGCGGTGAAATGGCTGGCGACGATCCCACGCGTGTACTCGGGGCCGCGCATTCCCCCGGTCGCGTGGTTCAACGACATCGCGCTGGATGAAATTCTGTGCAACGTGGAACGCGCGGTGCCGCGCGCGTCACATCAATTGGTCGGAGGCTGAATGGCCGCGCCCTGGAACCCGCCGGTCAAGGGCGAGGATTTCGAGTTCGACGTGTGTCTGGAGGACTACGCCAGCCCGGGCCTGTTCAAATCGAACCCGACGCTCGCCGCCGGCGATGTGAAGATCAGCAAAGATAACGGGGCGCTCGCGAACCTCGCTACGCTGCCCGCGGTGAACCCGTCGTCGAGCAAAGTGGTGGACGTGGCTCTGAGCGGCACGGAAATGAACGCTGACAAGGTGACGATCATCTTCAGCGACCAGACCTCGCCCCCGGAGTGGGCTGATCTCGCGATCACGATCCTGACGACGGCCTGATGATGGCGCGCTCGCGCCTGTTTCTCGGGCATGTCCCGGCCGGCGGTGCTGGCGGGCAAACGATCTCCGGCGCTGGCGGCATCGCCGGGGCCGAAGCCTTCGGCGCGGCGCAGGCGAACTTCACGCTGCTCGCCCTGGGTGCGATCGGCGGGGCCGAGGCCTTCGGCGCAGGCAAGCTGAACTTCACCATCGGCGCGGCCGGGGCGATCGGCACGGCCGAGGCCTTCGGCGGCGGGCAGGCGAACTTCACGATCCTTGCGGCCGGCAACATCGCCAGCGCGGAGGCGATCGGCGCGGCCACGGTCGCAACCTCGGGCGGCGGGCAGACGATCAGCGGCGCGGGCGACATCGCCGGCGCCGAAGCGTTCGGCACGGCGCAGGCGAATTTCACGCTCGCTGCCGGCGCGGTGAGTAGCGCCGAGGCGTTCGGCAGCGGCAAGCTGAACTTCACGCTGCTCGCCCTGGGTGCGATCGGCGGGGCCGAGGCCTTCGGCGCAGGCAAGCTGAACTTCACCATCGGCGCGGCCGGGGCGATCGGCACGGCCGAGGCCTTCGGCGGCGGGCAGGCGAACTTCACGATCCTTGCGGCCGGCAACATCGCCAGCGCGGAGGCGATCGGCGCGGCCGTCGTCCTGGGTCCGCAGACGATCGGCGATGCGGGCGGGATCGCCAGCGCGGAGAGTTTCGGCAGCGCCACCGCGCTGGGCGGCGAGGTTGTCGTGCCTGCCGTGCTCGGCGGCAGCATGTGGTATGCGCCGCCCATCCGCAGGCGGCCCGCGCAGCAGGCGGTTGGCGCCCTCGGCATTCAGAGCGCGGAGGCATTCGGCCAGGCCGAGCTGAAAGCGCGCGCGGTGGCCGCGGTGGCGTCGATCGCCAGCGGCGAAGAGTTCGGCGAGCCAGGGGTGAAGCAGAGCCCCTCGGCGCGGCAGTTGCAGGACGAGCGTGACCTTCTGTTCGATCTTTAAGGAGAAGCCATGAACGGCCGTCTAGTGCGCCTGATGACCGAGTTCTACCGCACGCCCTGGGCGCTGCTGCCCGAGACCCTGGCGATGCTGAAGGTCGTGCTCCACCGCGCTGCCGACGGCGTGCGTTTAAACGCGGACGAGATCCGCGCAGCGGTGGCGCCTGGCGCCTATGACCGTGGCGAGGACGACACGCCGGAGCGGGCGGCAGCGCGCCGGCAGGCACGCGAGGAGAGAGTGCGCCCTGCGGGCAGCAACCTGATCGCCGTGCTCCCCGTGTCCGGGGTCATCGGCCACCGCGCGCACCTGGTGGAGGACTCCTCCTCCGGCGTGGGCACCTCGACCGAGATCCTCGGGCGGCACTTCCGCCAGCTCGTCGCAGACCCGAACGTGGGCGCGATCGTGTTCGACCACGACTCGCCCGGCGGCAGCGTGTTCGGCATTGCCGAGCTCGCGGCCGACATCCACGCCGCGCGCGGGAAGAAGCCCGTGATCGCGGTGGTGAACTCGCTCGCGGCCTCGGCCTCCTACTGGCTCGCGGCGCAGGCCGACGAGGTCGTCGTCACCCCGGGCGGCCAGGCCGGCTCGATCGGCGTGTGGACCGCGCACGAGGACTGGAGCGCGTTCCTGGAGAAGAAGGGCGTCAAGGTGGAGCTCGTCTCGGCCGGCAAGTACAAGGTCGAGGGCAACCAGTACGCGCCGCTGGGCGACGAGGCGCGCGCGGCGATCCAGGAGCAGGTGGACAAGTACTACGGCATGTTCGTGGAGGATGTCGCCCGCGGCCGCGGCGACAAGCCCTCGGCGGTGCGCGCGGGCTACGGCGAGGGGCGTATGCTCCTCGCTGCCGATGCGGTCAAGGCGAAGCTCGCCGACCGCGTCGCCACCATGGACCAGGTCATCGGCGAGCTGCAGGCGAAGCTGGGCGGCGCAGGTGCTGCCGCCCACTCGCGCGCCCGCGCCGAGGACCAGCTGCGCCTCGCGGCGCTCGGCTAGACCGAATTTCCGAATCCGGGAGCGCCGCGGCGGCGCTCCGATCGCGCCGGGCTCCGTCGAGCCCCGGGGCGTCGCTGCCCGACGGCAGCTGCTTTGCCGACCACATCAACCAAGGAGACCCGAATGAACCCGCAACTCCGCGCTCTGCTCGAGCGCAAGCAGCAAACCGTCGGCGCCGCGAAGGCGATCACCGACAAGGCCGCGGCCGAAAATCGCGACCTGACCGACGACGAGCGCAAGCAGTTCGACGGCCACATGGCCGCGCTCGAGACCATCAACGCCGACGTGAAGCGCCAGGAAGCGCTGATCGAAGCCGAGCGCAGCGCGCCCGCGATCCCGGCCGGCTCGGGCGCCCGCGTGCGCGACAATCTCGCCGACGACCCGCGCGGCGGCTTCCGCTCCTACGGGCACTTCGCGCAGCACGTGATGCGCGCGGGCCTGCCCGGCGGCTACGTGTCCGACGAGCTCGCCCGCTGGCAGGCGGCGGCGCCCACCACCTACGGCAACGAGGCCACGGGGGCCGATGGCGGCTTCCTGATCGCGCCCGAGTTTTCGCGCGAAGTGTTCCAGCACTCGCTCGAGCAGGACGCGCTGCTGCCGCTGACCGACGACTACCCGGTCACGGGCAACTCGCTCACCTTCCCGCGCGACGAGACCACGCCCTGGGGCACCGACGGCATGCGCGCCTACTGGGAGACGGAGGCCGGCGTCGCGACGCAGACCAAGCCCAAGGGCTCGGTGGCCTCGCTGCGGCTGAACAAGCTGATGGCGCTGGTGCCGGTGACCGACGAGCTCGCGGCCGACGCCGCGGCGCTCGACCGCTACATCGGCCGCAAGACCTCGGAGTCGATCCGCTGGAAGGCCAATCTCGCGTTCTTCCAGGGCTCGGGCGTTGGCCAGCCGCTGGGCTTCTTCGGGCACGCCGCGCAGGTGAGCGTGGCCAAGGAGGGCAGCCAGGCGGCCGACACGATCGTGGCCGAGAACATCGTCAAGATGTACGGTCGTAACCTCGGCCGCAGCCGCGCGATCTGGATGATCAACGACGACGCGCTGCAGCAGCTCATGCTGCTCAAGATCGGCGACACGCCGATCTGGACGCCGCCGGGATCGGGCCTGAAGGACGCGCCCAACGGCCTGCTGATGGGCCGGCCGATCATGGTCACGCAGCTGTGCAAGACCGTGGGCGACCAGGGCGACATCGCCTTTGCCGACTGGAAGGCGTACCGCACCATCACCAAGGCGGGCGCGGGCATCGAGACGGCAACCTCGATGCACCTGTACTTCGATGCGGGCGCGATGGCCTTCCGGGCCACCTTCCGCGTCGATGGCCAGCCTTCGGCCGCCGCGGCGGTCACGCCGGCGAACGGCAGCAACTCGCTCTCGCCGTTCGTGGTCCTCGACGCGCGCGCCTAACCGGCGCGAGCGCCGGCAGGGCATAGCAGCACAACGCAGCATGCCGGCGGCGCATCTGCCGCCGGCGCCCCACGACTTTTCAGGAGAAAAGAAACATGAACCTCAACCTCAAAGCCTCCGAGCAGGTGGCCGTGGTCGGCAACATCGACCCGGACGCCTACGCGGCGAGCACCGTCACCACCGGCTGGATCGCGGCCAAGAACTTCCACAGGTTCCTTGCCATCGTGCAGGCCGGCGACCTGGGCGCCTCGGCGACCCTGGATGCGAAGCTCCAGCAGGCCTCCGACGGCTCGGGCACCGGCGCGAAGGACATCACCGGCAAGGCGATCACGCAGCTCACGCAGGCGGGCACCGACAGCAACAAGCAGGCGCTCATCAACCTGCGGCCCGACGAGCTGGATCTGGACAACGGCTTCACGCACTTCCGGCTGTCCATGACCGTCGCGGTGGCGACCTCCGATGCGGGCGGCATCGTGCTCGGAGTCGGCCCGCGCAGCGGCCCGGCGCAGGACAGCGACGACGCGGCGGTCGACGAGATCGTCGGCTAGTCGCGGTTCGCAGCACCGCAGCTTGGCAGTACCGCTGTAGCAGTTCCTTGGAGGGCAGTTTGGCGGCCGGGGGCGTGGAGCGCTCCCGGCCGTTTCTTTTCACGGAGGTCAGGCATGACCAGGAAAATCAGATTCGTGCGCGACGTGTTCGCCGACGGCGCGAAGGTCCACGCCGTGGGCGACGTGCACAACCAGGCGCCCGAGCTCGCCAAGCACCTGCGCCGCGGCAACGCGGTGGAGGTCGAGATTGCGGACCCGATGACCGAAGTCAAGGCCGGGGGCAAGGCCAGGGGCAAGAAGTAAGCCGCGGGCGCGTTCGACCCGGACTCCCCGATGGCCGACATCGTCCTCTCGCCGCCGCTTGCCGAGCCCGTCCACCTGGACGAGGCGCGCGCGCACCTGCGCGCCCCTTCGGGCGACACCTCGCAGGATGCGCTCATCCGCCGCGCGATCGCGGCGGCGCGCCGGCACGCCGAGAGCCACTGCCGCATCGCCATCGTGCGCCAGCAGCGCCAGCTCTCGCTGGCTGCCTTCCCTTGCGAGATCGAGCTGCCGGTGGGCCCGTTGCGCGCGGTGCAGAGCATCGAGTACGTGGACACCGCCGGGGGCCTGCAGACGCTGTCGGCCTCGGCCTACCGCGTGGACAAGTACGCCGAGCGCGGGCGCATCGAGCCCGCCTACGGCACCGTCTGGCCCTCCCCGCTGGAGGTGTCCAACGCGGTGATCGTCAAGTACACCGCCGGCATGGTGGTGCCGGTGAGCGCGGTGGACGCGGGCACCGACACGCTCACCGCCTACGGGCACGACCTCGCCGCGAGCGACCCGGTGCGGGTGTGGAATTCCGGCGGCGCGGTGCCGGCGGGGCTCTCGGAGGCCACGCCGTACTACGTGCGCTCGCCCGCCGCCGACAGCCTGCAGGTATCGCTCACGGCTGGCGGGGCGGCCGTGGACATCACCGGCGCCGGCACCGGCCAGAGCTTCCTTGGCCAGGTGCCCGACGACATCGTCGCCGCGCTGCTGCTGCTCGTGGGCCACTTCTACGAGCACCGCGAGCAGAACTCGGACTTCGAGACCTATGCGCTGCCGCTGGGCGCGGAGCGGATTCTTTCGCCGTACCGGCTGATCCGGTTCGGCTGACTCGCGCGGGCTGGCGATGCGTGGCGGACGGATGCGCAACACGGCGGCGATCGAGCAGAACACGCCCACGCGCGACGCGGGCGGGGGCGAGGTCGCGGCCTGGTCCAGCTACTGCGCGAGCTGGCCCTGCGAGCTCGTGCAGGTGCGGGGCGGCGAGACCTTGCGCGGGCGCGTGGTCCACGCCGCGGCCGAATACGTCGCCATCGGGCGCTTTGTGGCCGGCGTCACCCCGCGCATGCGCGTGACGCTCTCGGGGCGGACCTTCGAGGTCCTCGCCGCGCACGACGTGGAGTCGCGCGGGCGCGAGCTGCGCCTGGATCTGCGGGAGCGCGCGCTGTGAGCCTGGATGTCGCGGGCACCGCGCCGGACAGGATCGTCATTACCGGGATGCGCGAGCTCGCGCTCTCGCTCGACCAGTTTCCGGAGAAGGTGCAGCGCAAAGCCCTGGCCAAGTCGCTGCGCGCCGCGGGCCGGGTGATCCGCGACCTCGCGCGCAGCCAGGTGCCGGTGAAAAGCGGCAAGCTGCGCGCCTCGATCCGCGTCACCGTGGTGCGCCGCGGCGGCAAGCTCGTCGCGCGCATCATCGCCGGGCGGCGCGTGAAGAAGGACGACCCGTTCTACGCCTGGATGGTGGAGGGCGGCACGCGCCGGCACGAGATCCGGCCCAAGGGCAAGAAGTCGCTCTTCCTCGCCGGGTTGTTCGCCGAGCAGGTCGAGCACCCGGGCGCCGAGGCGAAGCCCTACCTCGGCCCCGCGCTGGAAGAAGGCGCGCAGTTCGCGCTCATCCAGATGCAGGAAGCGCTCGCCACCGAGATCGAGGCCATGGGCGGCGGCTCGGACCGGTACCTGTGAGGCCACGGTGATCGAAGACGCGATGTATACGATCGCCAAGGCGCACGGCGGCCTCACCGGGCTCGTCGGCGCGGGCGACAACTGCCGGATCTACCCGAGCGGCGCGCAGGTGCGTGTGCTGCCCGACGTGGAGTGGGTGAAGGAGCCCTTTCGCCCGATCAGCGGCATCTGGCTAGACACCGGCTGGGGCTACACGGTGTTCGACTTCCTCGTGCGCGCGGCCACGGCGCGCGAGGCGGGGCTGGTGGTGGAGCAGCTGCGCAGCTGTTTTGCGCGCTACCACTCGGGCGGTGCGGTGGTGGGCGCCACCGCCCACAAGATCGACGACATCGAATCGGACGAGGCCGACCAGGCCGCCGACTACGACCACGAGCTCGGCTGCTACACGCAGGGCATCGCGTTCGAGTTTTTCCACAACTGAAGGAGCAGCGCGCATGGAAGGCAAAGACAAGGCTCTGCCCTGGCAGGGCGACGAGTTCGAGGGGCAGGGCGGGTCGTTCGTCTACGACCCGAAAACGAAGACGCGCACGCGCGTACAGGAAAACGCGTTGCCCGCGGCGGCCGAAGGCGGCCAGGCGAACACGGGAACGGCGGCCGACTCCGTCCGGAAATCGAAGAAGGAGTAACGACCCATGACCGAAGCGATCGACAAAAAACGCGCCATTCTCGCCAAGATCGAGGGCACCTACGGCACCGATTCCACTCCCACCGGCGCGGCGAACGCGGTGCTCGCCCGCATCGCGGGCTGGCGCCCGCAGGCCGTCAACTACGCGTCGCGCGACGACATCGCGATCCCCGCGCTGGGGCGCTTTGCCTCGAAGACTGCCTACCAGTGGGCCGAGATCGACCTCGAGGTCGAAATCACCGGCGCGGCGGCCGCCGGCACCGCGCCGCCCTACGGGGCGCTGCTGCGCGCCTGCGGCCTCTCGGAGACCATATCGCCCGGGGTGAGCGTCACCTACGCGCCGATCTCCGCCGCGCACGAGAGCGCGTCGCTGTACGCCAACATCGACGGCATGCAGCAAAAGCTCCTGGGTCTGCGGGCGAGCGTGTCGCTCGTGTACCGCAACGAGGAGATCCCGTTCTACCGGCTGCACGGCATGGCGCTCTACGCCCTGCCCACCGACACGGCGCTCCCCACCCTGACCCTCACCGCGCACCAGGCGCCGAAGCCGGTGAACCGCACCAACACCCCCACGGCCTCCCTGCACGGCTACTCGTTCGGCCTGCAGGAGCTGGAGATCGACCTCGGCAACGAGCTGCAGTACCTGTCGCTCCCCGGCGGCGGCACGAACAAGGTGCTGATCGTCAACCGCAAGCCCTCGGGCCGCGTGACCATGGAGCACCCCACAATCGCGCAGAAGGACTTCCACAGCATCGTCACTTCGGGTGCGACCGGGGCGCTGTCGGTGGTCCACGGCACCGTGGCGGGCGCGATCCACACGCTCACCGCCAACCAGGTGCGGCTCACCGACCCGCAGGTGGGCGCGCTGAAAGGGGTGCGCACGCTGTCTTTGGCCCTGGAGTTCGCGCCCAGCAACTCGCTGAACGACGAACTGTCGATCGTCTACACGTAGCCGATCATGTTCGTACTCAGCGGAAAACCGACCTACCGCTTCAGGGTGGAGGTCAAGCGCCCGAACGACGCCACGGGCAAGTGGGAGACCTTCGACTTCATCGCCGAGTTCAAGCGCCGCTCGCGGCCTGAGCTGGAGGAGATGATCAGGAAGGGCCTGCCCGGCGACGCCGAAGTGGTGGCGAGCGAGTTCGTCGGCTGGTCCGGGGTGAAGCAGCCCGACGGAACGGACCTCGAAGTCACCGACGCCAACCGGACCGTGCTCCTGGCCGAGCCGATGGTGCAGGCCGCGATCGTGCGCGCCTGGCTCGAATCGGCGGTGACGGGCCCCGCAAAAAACTGAGCGAGGCCGCCGCGTACTGGGCGCGCGGCGGCGCCGAACTCGACCAGGCACGCGAAGATCTGCGCGTGCTGGGCGTACCCGAAGCGCAGATCGACGCCGAGCTGGGCCCCAGGGAAGAAGGCTTCCCGGTCTGGCCCGAGAACTGGCCCGCCCTGCAGGCGTTCCTCGCCGTGCAGACGCAATGGTCGCTCGGCATGAACGGCCCGACGGGCCTTGACTACACGCGCGTGCGCGCCGGGCTCGAGCTCGCCGGCGTGGAGTGCACGCCCGCGCTTTTTCAGAAGCTCCGCATTCTCGAATCCGCGGCCCTTGCCGCGCTCGCCAAGAGGACGAAGAAGCACTAGACGATGCGTGCCGCCGCAGTAGAATCCTGTGCTATGAAATCCGGTATCTACATCATCCGGCACAGGGCGAGCGGCAGGGTGTACGTTGGAAGCGCAGTAGACATCGCGGATCGTTGGGGAGGTCACAAGCGTGATTTGACGCGCGGGACTCATCGAAATCCGAAACTGCAGAACGCATGGAACAAATACGGCGCAGGGGCGTTTGTTTTTGAAGTCGTCGAGCGCGTGGATGACGCAGCCGATCTAATAGCTCGCGAGCAACACTGGCTCGACCTGACCGGGGCTGCGCTTGACGACCGTGCTGGCTACAACATTGCGCCTCGCGCGGGAAGTCAGTTTGGAGTTCGATTTGCTCCAGAGGTGCGCGCCCGGATGGGCGCTCCTCGTGGGCGCAAGTTGACGCCAGAACATCGTGCGAAGGTGGCGGCAGCGTTGCGGGGACGAAAGATGTCGCCTGAATCAATTGCTAAGACGTGGGCTACACGGCGGGCGAACGGGACCGCCAACGTCACTATGGAGCAGCGCTCCGCTCGCAGTAAGGCAATGACCGGCCGCGTACTGGGGGCCGCGCAGCGCGAACGCATTGGCTTGTCACAGCTCGGACAAAAACGTCCGTCCGTAGGTGTGAAGCGCCGCGCGTGGTGGAAATCTCTGTCGACCGAAAGGCGAGCGGAAATCGTAGCTAAGATTAGCGCGTCCCAGAGGGGCCGTGAGGTTCCACAATGGAAGAAGGATCGAATTGCGCAAACTCTTAAGGGCAGAACTCTAACGGCTGCGCATCGCGAAGCTATTGGAGCATCCCTTCGCGGCATCAAGCGACCGGAGTGGTCGGCGCGAATGCGGTCCGGTTCCTGGAAGACGCGGCGCGGAATGGGAAGCAAGCAGACCACGCAGTAAAAACAGCAACCAGTTATCTATAGAAGGGGCGCGCGTGCGCCCCTTTTCTTTTGGAGGGTTTAAATCGTGCGGGCCGGGGTACTTGTCGTTGACATCGCCGCGAACGTCGCGCGCCTGCAGAAGGACATGCAGGATGCCAAGGGCGTCGTCGCGTCCGCGATGGGCGACATCTCGCGCTCGGTCAACGTCGCGAAGACGGCGCTCGGCGCGCTCGGGGTCGGCTTTAGCGTGTACGGCGTGGGGCGTTTCGCTCAGAGCGTGATCGACTCGGCCGACGCACTGTCCAAGCTTTCGCAGAAAACCGGCATCGCGACCGGAGAGTTGTCGCAGCTTCAGTACGCGGCCGGCCTGTCCGGTGTGTCCACCGAGGCGCTATCCAAAGGCGTCAAGGGACTGTCGCAGCGGATGACGGAGGCGGTGGACTCCACGAGCAAGGCCGGTCAGCTGATGAAGGCCCTCGGCGTGGATATCAACGCTGGGGCAACGCCGGCGATCGAGGCGATCGCAAGGACGTTTGCACAGCTCCCGGACGGCACCACCAAGGCAGCGCTGGCGGTGGAGATCTTCGGCAAGGCCGGCATGGACATGATCCCCATGCTGAATATGGGCGAGGCCGGGATCCGCGCTCTGAAGGAAGAAGCACAGCGCCTTGGGCTGACGATGAGCACCGAGACGGCGAAGGCGGCCGAGGCGTTCAACGACAATCTTGCAGCCGTGAAGAAATCCGGCGAGGGCGCCGCGATCGCCATTCTGAACGAGCTCTCGCCCGCGATGGTCCGCATCACCCAGGCGATGAAGGAGGCCGCCCAGGACTCAGGAGTCCTCAAGGCGGTATGGATTGCGATGGGCGGCGTCGCCGCGGAGGCGCTTGGCCTGAACGACAGCGAGACGAAAAAGCTAACGGCAAACCTGCGCAGGGCTCAGGAGGAAGTCGCGAAGCTGGGCGCGCACATCGACGCTTTGCGCAAGCAGGACCTGCTGTCTGGTGTCGTCACCGCCGGCAACATGATCGAGGGCTCGTTTCTGAGGGCGAATGCGCAGCTGCGTCTCACCCAGAACCTCCTGGATGCCATGGCCGGAAAATATGACGACCAGGTAACGCGCTCTCAACAACGTGGGCGCGTGTTGCCGGGAGGGGTGGACGAACGAGGGCGCGTTGGGACGGACGTTGCTCTCGAGGCAAGGCTGAAGCAGCTTCTGGGCTCCGGCCCCGACGACAAGAAGGCCAAGAGCAAGTCGCTGGGCGACCTGCTCAACGAAAGCGCGGGCGTGTCCAAGGATTTCTACCAGGACCTGCAGACGCTCCACGCGGGCTACACCTCGGGCCGGATCACGCTGGATCAATACAGCGAAGCGGTCGCCCGGCTGATCGAGAAGCAGTCCTTCGCGAAGGAGCTCACCAAGGCGCAGGCCGAGGAGACCAGGCTCCTCGTCGAGCAGGCGCAGCGCCAGGTGGAGCAGCAGGAGAAGCAGGACGAGATTCTCGCCAATCTCAACAGCACCATGTCGGCGCACGCGCAGGAGCTCGAGCTGGAGACCTCGCTCGTCGGCGCTTCGGCCGCCGAACGCGAGAAGGCGATCGAGTTCCGCAAGATCGACCTGGCCCTGGAGAAGGCGATGGTCCAGGCCACGCCCGAGACGATAGACGCGCTCTACGAGCGGGCGGCGGCCGAGAAGGCGCGCCTGGGCGTGCTGATCGACACCAAGGTCGCGCGCGAGAAGGCCGCGGAAGCCGCGAAGGATGCCGCCAAAGCCTGGGAGGACGAGTTCGAGCGGACCTCGGACGTGATCGAGCGCTCGCTGACGGACGCGCTGATGCGCGGCTTCGAGGGCGGCAAGGGTTGGGCGCAGAGCTTCAAGGACGCCCTGGTCAACATGTTCAAGACCCTCGTGCTGCGGCCGATCATCCAGCCGATCGCGCAAACGGCCGCCGGTGGAGTGCTGGGTGCGTTCGGTGTCTCCGCGCAGGCGGCCACCGGCGGCGGACTGCTCGGTGGCGGCGGGACCGGTGGCGGCGGCGGACTGCGCGGCGGCGGCGGGCTCGCCGACCTGATGCCATCCTTTTACGATCTGTCTTCGCTGGGCAACACGCTCCTGGGCTCTGGCGGGTCCGTCAACTACGCAATCAACAGCGCGCTCGGCCTTACCGGCGCCGCGACGTGGGGCCTGGCCGAGGAGGCGGCGGCGCTGGGCATCGGCGGACTGGGGGTTGCTGGCCAGGGCCTGGCGTCGGGCCTGAGTTTCGCCGGGCCGCTCATTGGCGGCGCGATCCAGGCGCTGCAGGGCAACGTCGCCGGCGGGATCGGCTCGGCCATCGGCGGCATCGCCGGCAGCGCCTTCGGGCCGATCGGGACGGTCGCGGGATCGTTCCTCGGCGGCGTGATCGGCGGCATGTTCGGCAAGAAAAAGAAAAAACCGCCCCACGCCAAAATCGTGCTGCAGATGGACGAGCAGGGCAGGTTCTGGGCCGATCTCTCGGACGTGGCCGGCGTCAACCAGGTCGTCGAGAACAACGCGACCTTCCAGGCGCTCAACGCGGCGCTGAACGATCCGCTGCAATACGACCCCGATGTCCTGCGCTCGCTCACGGGGAAGACCCTGCAGGGGGAGCGCGGCGGCACTGGCGAGAGCCTGCTGCCGAAGTTCCAGGAATACCTCGCGCCGGCGGCGCAGGCTGCGCAGGTGAACGTGGCCACCTGGCAGTCGAAGCTCGCCGCCACGGGGGGCGGTGCGCTCGCCTCGGGAATCGCCGGCTACGTCGGCAGCATGAGCGTGAGCGAGTACCTCTCGCCCGAGCGGCGCCTCGCTGGCGCGCGCACGATGTACGAGAACGCGCTCGCGCTGGCGGGCACGGGCGATGCCGGGGCTTCGGCTGCGCTGCCCGGTCTTGCGCAGGGGCTGCTCGGCGCTGGGCGCGACTACTACGCATCGGGGCCGCAGTTCCAGAGCCTGTTCGAGCGGGTCAACAGCGACCTCGCGCGCGTGCTCGACCAGCAGGCCTCGGCGCAGGAGGCGGTGCTGGCCGAGATGCCGGCGGCGCTGCGTGAGGCGAACCAGGATATGGTCATGCAGTTGAAAGCGCTGCGCGAAGATCTGAAGGCTGGCCTCGAGCGCCTGAACAGCGGCCTGCGCCAGATGGGCGGCAGTGAGTCCTTCGGCGGGGCGCCGGCATGATCAGCGGCGGCGCGATCGGCGAGTTCGGGATCTCGGAGCACGAGTTCACCCCGGTGGGTGACGACCCGGCGTTCCTCGCGTTCCTTGCGCGCGCGACCGCCCCGCGCTGCTACCTGCTCGAGCTCGATGCCTTCTCGCTCGCCTCCGCGGGCGGGGTGTCGGCGGCGATCTCGGATTCGGGGATCTCCGAGGTGGCGATCTCGGAGAACGCCGCGCCCGCCGCGGGCGGCGTGCGCACGCTGCGCTTCGGTTCGCAGGAGTACACGACCAGCGCCGCGGACTCACCCGCGCATACGCCTTACGAGGGGCGCATCGCGGACGTGCCGGTGGCCGAGCGCCGGATCTCGGGGCGCGACGGCGTGGGCGGCCTGACCGAGGTGTTCGCCGAGATCGCGCTGCGCAACGAAGACGGCGCGCTGGATTTCCTCAAGCGCGACTATGCCATCGAGGGCCGGCGCGCGCGCATCCTGATCGGCGATGCCACGGCCGCGCGCTCCACGTTCGGCGAGTTCTTCGTCGGCATCGCGAAGGCCGTGGAGCTCTCCGAGAGCGAGGTCAGGATCACGCTCTCGGACGGCTCGGCCAAGCTGCGACGCTTGCTGAACGAGACGCTCTACGCCGGCTCCGGGGGGCTCGAAGGCGGCGACGATCTCAAGGGCAAGAACAAGCCCGTCGCGCTCGGGGTGTGCCTCAACGTGCCCGCGCCGCTGGTGGACTCGGCCACGCTCATCTACCAGGTGCACGACGGCGCGATCGAGGACGTGCCCGCGGTCTACGACCGGGGTGTCGCGCTCACCAAGGGTGCGGACTATGCCGACGCCTCGGAACTCAACACGGTGGCGCCGGCGGCAGGCTCCTACCGGGTGTGGAAGGGCGGCGGCTATTACCGGCTGGGCGCGACGCCCGCGGGGCTGTGCACCGCCGACGTGAAAGGCGAGGCAAGCCCGAGCTACTCGGCGAACACCGCCGACATCGTGCTGCGCATCCTCGCGCTGCGCTGCGCGCTCGCGGCCGATGAGATCGACACCACGTCGCTGTCCAACCTCGCCAGCGCCGCGCCCGCCCCGGTGGGCGTGTGGTACGGCACCGGCGCGGTGAGCTGCGGGCAGGCGATCGACGAGCTGCTCTACGGCGTGGGCGCCTTCGGCGGGTTCGACCGCTCGGGATTGTTCAACGTGGGGCTGGTGGCCTCGCCCGCCGGGGCGATGTCGAGCTTCAGCGTGGACAGCATCGACATCCGCTCGGTGGAGATCGAGCACCTGCCGGCCTCGGTGGAGCCGATCGTCTGGCGCGTGGGCGTGGGCTGGCAGCGCAACTACGCGGTGCAGACCGACCTCGCCGCCTCGGTCACCGCCGCGCGCCGGACGTTCTGCGCGGAGGCGCTGCGCGTGTCCACCACCGAGAGCGTGAGCACGCAGAGCCGGCACCTGCTCGCGCAGGCGCTGGGGCCGATCGAGGCGCTCTACGCCGAGGAAGCCGACGCCCAGGTCGAGCGCGACCGCCTGATGGCGCTGTGGGGCGCGCGCCGGACCCTCTACCGCGTGGGCATGTTCGCGATCGGCCTCGCACGCGAGCTGGGCGATGTGGGCATCTTCAGCCATCCGCGCTTCGGGCTCACCGATGGCGTGGTCGGGCGCGTGGTCGGACACCGCGCCGAGGGCACGAGGACCGAACTGCTGGTGCTGACGTGAGCGGGCCATGAAAATCGCCTGGGAAAACCGCGCCGACGGCGCGGCGATCTCCACGGACTCGGAGATCAGCTCGTTGCCGGCGAGCCACGTGCAGGTCGAGCACGTGGGGCGCAAGTGGCGCACCGACGGCGATACCGCGGCGTACCTGATCCTCGACATGGGCGCATCGGTCGCCTGCGACATCGTGGCGCTGCTCGGGGTCAACCTCACGCCCACGGGCACGGTGCGCGTGCGGGCATCCGACACGGACCCCACCGTGGTCGGGAGCCTGCTGCGCGACACCGGCGTCCTCACGGGCGGCGCGAAGGCCGGCTACGGCGCGATCTACAAGGCGTTCACCGCCGCCACGGCGCGCTACTGGCGCATCGACCTCGATGACGCCGCGGCGCCCGGCGGCTATCTCGAGGTCGGGCGCGTGTTCCTCGGACCGTCGTGGCAGACCTCGGAGCCGCAGCTCTTCGACTGGGCGCCGGTGGTGCTGGATGCCTCCGTCATCGGGCGCTCCTACGGCGGGCAGACCTACGCCGACCAGCGCCCCAAGCGCCGCGGCCTGATGTTCGTGCTCGACTACATGGCCGAGGCCGAGATGTACGGCAACGCCTTCCGGCTTGGCTGGGAGCAGGGCATCACGGGCGACGTGCTCGGGATTCCCGACATCGACGGTTCGTACCTGTCCGAGCAGGCCGTCTTTGGCCAGCTGCAGGCGAACGAGCCGCTCTTTCACCGCCTGCCGCAGATCTACCGCCAGAAGTTCACCCTGATCGAGAGGCTTTAAATGGCACAGTTCCGAATCAAGCCGCGCGTGCTGGAAACCAGCCTCATCACCGGCGCGGGCACCTACACGCTGCTGGGCGCGGCCACCGGCTTTCAGGCGTTCCTCGGCGGCGGCGTGTCGGCCGGGGACCTCGTGCCCTACTACGCGACCGACGGCATCAACTGGGAAGAGGGCATTGGCACGGTGGGCTCGGGCCCGGCCACGCTTGCGCGCACGCACATCCACAAATCCTCCATCGCCGACGCCGCGATCAGCTGGGGCGCGAACACCACGGTCGAGATCCGCTGCGGCTGGGTTTCTCAACTTACCGCGCCGCGCGTGAAGTCGGTCTCGATCGCCGGCGGCGCCGGCACCCAGGTGCTAACGCAAGACGAGCAGCGCTGCGACATCCTGATCCTCACCGGCGTGCTGACCGGCAACCGCAACATCGAGGTCGACGCGACGCCATGGAAGTGGGCGGCGGTGAGGAACGACACCACCGGCGCATATAGCGTCACCGTGCGCGTCACCGGCCAGACCGGCATCCTGGTCGGGCAGGGCCGCGCGAAGGCACTCTACAACGACGGCACCGACGTGAGAGACCCCGCCGTCAGCTTCGATGCGGCGGTCGGATACACGCTCATCAACGGCACGCTCGTGCACTCGCGCACGGGCAACGCCGAAACCATTGCCGTCAAGACCCTCGCCGGCGCCGACCCCAGCGCGGCCGATCCGGTGCTGGTGGTCTTCCGCGATCAGGCCGCGACCACCGGCGGCTACGTGGTGCGCACGCTCACCGCAGCGCTCTCGCTCACGCTCTCCAGCGGCTCAACGCTGGGTTTTACCAGCGCGATCGCTGCGCGCCTGTGGTTCGCCATCTTCGACGACGCGGGCACCCTGCGCCTGGCCGCGATCAACTGCCTGACCACTGCAGCGAACGCAGGCTCCGGTCGCAATGTCACCGCGATCTACCCGCTACAAGGGTGGGGCATCGCATCGAGCACCGCCGAGGGCGGCGCGGGCGCGGCCGACAGCGCTCAAGTTTTCTACACCGGCGTGGCGGTTTCCTCGAAGGCCTATGCCGTGGTCGGCTATTCGACCTGGGAATCCGGCCTCGCCACCGCGGGCACCTGGAACACCGCCCCATCGCGCACCCAGCTTTTTGGCGCTGGCGTGCCGCTGCCTGGTAATGTGATTCAGACCGTCCGCGCGCCAGATGGAGCGGTGGCGACTGGGACGACGCAGATCCCACGCGACAACACCATCCCCCAGAACACCGAGGGCGACCAATACCAGTCGATGGCAATCACCCCTTCCAGCGCCGCGAACGGTCTGCGTGTGCGCAGCGCCGCCCAGCTTGCGAACACGTCCTCCCTTTTTATTGCGCTGGCGTTGTTCAAGGACTCCGTTGCGAATGCGCTTGCCGTCTCCACGACATGGAGCGGAAGCGCAGACCGAAATCTGCGCGGCACTGTCGATGCGTTTCTCCTGGCCGAGTCGACCTCCGCAATTACGTTCAAGATGCGCGCCGGCGCGGATGGCGCCGGCACGACCAGCTACAACGGAGAGGCTGGCGCACAACGCTGGAACGGCGCGGCGGCGTCCTATATCGAAGCAGAGGAGATTCAGGCATGAGGATGATTCGCGCACTCTACGAGCGGGAGCCGGAATTCCCGCCCACCGACCAGCACCCGGATGCCGAGCGCTTCGCGGTCAGCGCCGGGATCTTCCGCTTTTGCGATGCCGTGGGCGGAGAGCCCACGCAAGCCGAGCTCGAGGCGGCCGCCGGCGTCGATGCCGCCGGACTCGCGCTGAAGGCGCGCCGCGAGCAGGACGGCCTGGAGGTGAGCGATTGCGCGGTCGATCCGCAGGTGCTGCCGCTGATCGATCAGACCAAGGCCGAGTGGATCGCGTGGGCCGGGAACAACTTCCCGACGCTCACAGCCGCCGAACGCACGCGGCTGGGGATTCTCTTCTGGGTGGTCGCGGTGGGCGTGCGCTCGAAGTTGCGCTAGGGACCCAGCCGATGCGCTTCGCCATCGCCGCAGACCCCGCCATGCAGAAGGTGGCGGCCGCCGCGACTTCGGCCGCCACTGGCGCGGCGTCGTGGTGGACGGCCGACTGGTCGATCGCGGTGTTCGGCGTGCCGCTTTCGGTGCTGCTCGCGGCCTTTGCCGGGGCGGTGGTGGCGCTCACCTTTTTGCCGCCGGTGCTTTCCTTCCTCCAGCTGGTGGGGCGGGTGGTCATGGGCACGGTCGCCTCCGCTTACGTGACCCCGCTCGCGGGGTTCCTGTGGGAGGGGATTCCGCACCTGCCGGTGGCGTTCCTGCTCGGCCTCGCGGCGCTCGCGGCGATCGCGAAGGTGCCGGTGTTTCTCGACGATCTGCGCGCCATCGCGCGCAATCGCTGGGGCGGCGGCGGCTGGGGCGGAGGGGGGGGGCCGGTCGGATGAACGCTGCCTTGCTGCTCGTGGACTGGTTGACGGCGCTCACGGTGCTTGCCTTTGCCCTTCGCAACGTCAACGCGATGTCGCGCGCGACCTCGCACCGGGTGCGCGCGGCGAACGTGGTGCTGGCGATCTCGGCGGCGGCGATCGTGTTCGCGCCGGCCTACGGCGCGCCGCTTGCGGATGAGGCACGCGACTGGGCGCACCTGGGCGTGCTGCTTGCGGTGGCGGTGCTGCTTGCTTCAGGCCGGCGCGCGGTGGACCGCGCGATCGACAAGATCCTCGGGGTCTAGGTGATGCTGCCCCACCACCGCCGACCGCCCCGTACTGTCGGTGCCGGCTGGTGGGGGTGGGGAATCATCGTTGCAAGACATGATCACGCTCGAGCAGTACTGGATGGGGCGGGACGTGGAGTACGCCCACGAGCTCACCGGCGGGATCCGCGCGGCCGCCGAGGAGCTGGTGGGCAGGGTGAACCTGCTGCTCAACTTTGCCGAGGCCGACGGCGTGACGCCCGGCTTCGACCAGGCGACCGGCACGCACGTGGCAAGCGGCTGGCGGCCGGCGGCGGTGAACGAGCGCACGAGCAATGCCGCGGCCGCCTCCAGGCACCTCACCGGCCAGGCGGTGGACCTGCAGGACACGCCCGATCGCGCGCTCGCCGCGTGGTGCCTCGCCAACCTGCCGGATCTCAAGAATTGCGGCCTGTGGATGGAGCGGCCGATGTGGACCGGCGGCCGCGACCCGTGGGTGCACCTGCAGTCGGTGCCGCCGAGATCCGGCCGGCGCGTGTACATCCCGAGCACCATGCCGCCGCGCGCGCAGGCGCTGCCCGGCGAAGAGAACCTCACCTAGGAGCCGACCATGAAGAAGGAAACCCGCAAGCAGATCCGCAACACGCTCCACGGCGCCTACATCGACGCGCGCATCTGGGCGCAGGACCACCCGCGCACGGCGGTCGGCGTGGCGGCGTTCCTCGCGGGCGTGGTGGTCGGGTGGATCCTGCTGTGACGCCGCTGCGCGAGTGCCGGCAGCGCGGCTTCGGCTGGCTCCAGATCATCGGCGTGCTGCTCGCCGCCGCCTTCCTCGTGGGGGCGATCTACAAGCTCGTCAACTACGTCGGCGAGTGGATCGAGGCGCGCGACGCCGCGATCTTCGCCGCCGGCGAGCACAAGGCGCGCGCGGAGTACGAGGCGCGCGACAACGAGAAGCTCATCCAGGCCACCGCGCGCATCCGCGAGCTCGAGGCGGCCGCGCGCAAGGAAGAGGCGCGCCGCGCGCATGCCGTGTCCAGCGCCGTGGCCACCCACATCAAGGAGAAAAACGATGCTCACCGCAACCTGGAGATCCTGCGCGCTGCTCTGCACGATGGTTCTTTGCTCCTGCGCGACCCCGCCGCAGAAGCCGGGGCAGGGTGCCCCGGCAGTGGTGAGCGTGGAGGCGGCCGCGCTGCCGCCGATCCCGCCGGAAGTGCTGGACGAGACGGGGGAGGAGAGCTTCCTCGAGCGGCTGCGGGCGTTCTTTCAGGCCGCGCCAGCGACTTCCTCCTCACCGAAGCCGGCCGCGCCGACGCCGCCCTCGGCAAGCTCCGGCTCTGCCGCGCCACGCTGAAGGCCGAGCGCTCGGGCCGTCCATCCCCTTGACCTCTGCGCCCGCCGGGCGCAGAATTCTCCTCGTCTAAAGTCCGCCCTCACCCGAAGCCCCGCCTCGCGCGGGGCTTTGCTTTTCTACCGCGGCCGCGGCTGGCCGGTCTTGATCAGGAAGAGCTCAAAGAGGCCCGGGTGCATGCGCCGGTATTCCGGCGTGCCCTCGTCGGCCTCGTAGTTCTGCCAGGCGCGCAGCGTGCCGTGGATCTTCGCCGCGGCCTCGCTCTGCGTGAGCCCCGCGGCCTCGCGCGCCGAGCGCACCTGGGCGGGCGATGGCGAGCTGGCGGCCGCGCCGGCGTGCTTGTTGCGGTTCGGGTGGTTCGCCACGTCGCGCAGTTTAGCAGTCGCGGTCATGGCGAGGTCTCCGTCTCGGCGTCGGCCGAGATCTCGGCGCTCTCGCCACCAGGCAGCACGGCCCGCAGTTCGGCCGGCAGCTGCAGCACCTTCCCCTTCGCGTCGATCTTGTAGCTCCCCGCGTCGACGCACAACCCTCCCTTCCTCTGGCGGTAGACCCGCCCGATCGCGGATCCGTTTTTCTGGATCCGCGGCGCGGTCGACCAAGACCAGCCCACGCCGTCCACGTTCACCAGGTTCATCGCTCCGCCGCGGCAGATCTCCGCCCAGGCCTGCAGGCGGCGCTCCACGCTGTCGATCGGCTTCGGGCCGCTGCCGAACTGCGCGCGCGTCTCCGCGATCGCGGCGGCCGTGTCGTTGCTGTCGTCATCCATTGCAATCTCCTGGCCCCTGATCCGCGAGGCGCCGGTTGGCCGATCGGCCACTCCACATTCAGGCCGCGAGCCTCAGCTCCGCGCGCGGCTTGGATTCGGCGCGTTTAAACGCCGTGTTGCACTCGCCGCAGGTGGCATTGAACTCATCGCGCGCCACCCGGGCGATCACACCGCAGTCGCAGGCGAACTTGCGCAGCCGCGAGCCCGAGCCGGTGCCGCGCGACTTGCCGCCCTTGACGCCGATGCCGGCGCTGCAGGGGCGCAGCTTGAGCTGGAGGGGCATGCCGTTCGGCCCGAAGCCGCCGAAGGGCTGCGGGCGGCCGTCGGTGGGCGTGGGCAGCGCGGCGATCGCGTCGCGGATGTCGGGCGCGAAGCAGGCGAGCGAGTATTTCGTGCCGGCGGCGCGCACGTGGGTCAGGCCGAGCCTGCGGCAGGCGGCGAGCCAGCCCTTGCCGTGACCCTTGCCGATGCCCGCCAGCACGTGCCCGAGCTCGTGGAGGGTCGTGCCGGCGACCTGGACGGGGGAATCTTCGCCGAAGGCGCAGATCTCGGCGAAGGCGTGGTCGTGGCCGTTTTTCCAGCAGCCGAATCTCCGCTTTGCCGGCGCGAACGTGCGCGCGCGCTCGAGCACGTCGCGCAGCGCCGGCGTGAGCGGCACCACCACGCGCGCGCCCGAGCTGCCGGCGGTCTTGGTGGGCCGGAAGGCGATGCCGTCGGCGCGCACCTGGCTCCAGAGCAGACGCCGGATGTCGGTCGGCCGCTGGGCGGTGAGGTAGCAAAGCTCGACGAAGGCGCGCGCCATTTCGCCCGCCGGCGTGGGCAGGCCGTCTTCGCCCGTGAGGAGCGCGGCGCGGATCCGGTTGAACTCGTCGTCGGTGATGTAGCGATCGCGCCGCGGCGGTGCCTTGAGCCAGATCTCGCGGCAGGGGTTGTCCGCGCGCAGGCCTTCCTCCACGCACCAGCGAAAGAAAGTCGAGAGCCTGGCCTTGTAGCTGCGCGCCGCGGTGGGGCGGCCGGCGTAGAGGTTTTTCACCGAGCGCGCGACATCGGTGGGCTGGACCTCGGCCACGCCGAAGTCGGCGAACTCTTCGCCGGCGACATCGAGCAGGCGCTCGTGTTCCTTCTGTGTGGAGGCCGCCAGGCCCTTCAGGTACTCGGCCTTGAACTTCGCGATCGCCGCGGCGAAGCGCGAGAGCGGCAGCGCATTGACGCGCGCCGAGAGCGCGGCATACATGGCAGCCTCGCCCTCGGCGATGCGGCACAGCTTGTGCCAGCGGCGCTCGAGGTCAACGAACCAGTAGGAGCCGTGGTTTTCGTAGACCCGGTTGGGCAGGCGTCTTTTCATGATCGGACCGAAGGGCTGGGCGAGACGCGGATGGTGCCTCCGCGCGGCGAACGAGGTCAAGGTAGTGCTGGCGGCAGACGCTGACCGACCCGTCTGGCCGGCGGTGCACCGGGATTCCGAGCGAACGGAAATACTCCGCCTGGTGGTGCCCGCGCTTGTAGCCGGTGACTTCGAAGAGCTCGGCGGGGGTGAGCGTGAGGCTCACGACAGAACGATGGCGGCGGCGAGCAGGCCGCCGATTCCCCAGGCGGCCGCCTCGGTCCAAGCGTGCGCGGTGAAGCGCAGCGGGTTCTCCCAGTCGCGCTGGTGAGATTCGCGCACGGTGCCGCAGACGAGGGCGAGCAGGATGGCGAGGGCCGGATGCGCGCCCGCCTGGATCGCCAGGTAGCTGATCGCGGCGCCGGCGACGGCGTGGAGGAGGAGGTCGGTCATCGCGGGTACTCGTCGTGCGTGCGGCCGTCGAGCTCGCGGCCGGCGGCGCGCTTGCCGACGTGCACCGTATAGCCGAGGCCGTCGCCCAAGTGGCGTCGGTGCCGGCGGCCAGCCGCAATCGCTTCCGTGCCCTCCGCCGGTTTCCAGGCGCCCCACTGCTTGAAAAAGTACGGCACACTGGCTGCCGCACACTGGTCGCGTAGCGAGCGGAACCAGTCTGGGTGCGATGGCCGCGCACCGGGGCCGCTCTTCGTAGGTGCCGCCCTTGCCGCTGAAGCGGTGCGCCTGGCGCATCGCGTAGCAGTTGGTGCAGCCCTTGGAGACGATCGCGCAGCCGCGCACCGGGTTCCAGACGGCGTCGGTCCATTCGATGCTGGTGTCAGCCATCGCGCCCAGCCTTGCGCAGCGCCCGGCATTTCGCGACTTCGATCTTGTCTTTCTCCCGCGCCTCGGCGATCGTCTGCCATTGCATGTTGGCCGGCGTGTCGGGCCCGCCGGCGCAGAGCGGCACGATGTGGTCGATCACGTAGCCAGGGCACGCTCCGCGCGGCTCGCCGGTGGCGGGGCATGGAGCAGCCTTCTGGAAGGCCCGCTTCGCGCTCGTGGAGCGCTTGATCGGCTCGGCGCCGGTGGAAGACCAGGCGAGGATGCAGGCGAGGGCAAGCGCGGCGACGCGGGTCATCTGTTTCCAGTCGGCCGGGTAGCGGCCCCTGTTTTCTGCCTTGATCGGCATCAG
>CAYLZU010000003.1:22676-29541 GCA_964388005.1 uncultured Burkholderiaceae bacterium | reverse complement strand
ACGGTATAGGAAGATCATGTCCGCCTGGCAGCGGGCGGCAGCCTGCCGCAGGTGGCCGGCTACGACGCGACGGTCGCCGTGCTGGTCGCGCTGCTGGCGCTCGGTCTGATCGTGCTCGCCTGGCGCGCGCCGCGGCCGCCGCGGTCGCGACGCCTGCCGCCCGGCAACCCCTTCCTCGCCTTCGTGGTGCCGCTGGCGGCGAGCAATACCCGCTGGCTGCTGGGCGTGTTCGCCCTCAATGCGCTGGCGCCGTCGATCACCGCCACCGTGTTCCTGTTCTTCGTCGCCGACCGGCTCGGCCTGAAGGATTACGCGCCGGCGTTCCTCGCCGTCTACTTCCTCGCCGGCGCCGCCAGCATGCCGCTGTGGATACGCCTGGCGCGAAGCCGCAGCCTGCACGCGCTGTGGCTCGCCGGCATGGTGGCGGCGGTGGCGGCCTTCGTGTGGGCGTACTTCCTGCCGGCCGGCGCCCTCGGCGCCTTCGCGGCGATCTGCGTGCTGTCGGGGCTGGCCTTCGGCGCCGACCTCGCCTTGCCGCCGGCGCTGCTCGCCCGCGTCATCGACGCCAACGGCCACGACGGCCAGCGCGAAGGCGCGTACTTCGGGCTATGGAACTTCGTCAACAAACTGGTGCTGGCGGTGGCCGGGGCGCTGGCGCTGTCGATCCTGGAAGCGCTGGGCTACACGCGCGGCGCCCAGGATGCGGCAGCCCTCGATGCGCTTGCATTGACCTACGCGGTGGTGCCATCGGCGCTGAAGCTCGTCGCCGCCGGCTGGCTCGTCATCGCTTGGCGCAGCAATCGATTCTGAGGATGCAAGCATGCTGAAACGGATACTGCTACGGCTGGCCGCCGCCGCCGGGGTGGTGGCCCTGGTGGCCAGCTGCTCGTCGATCGAGCCGCAGGTCTACCAAGCCGAAAAGCCGGCGCTGGACCTGAAGACCTACTTCGACGGCACGCTGGTCGGCCACGGCCTGTTCATGGACCGCGCAGGACAGGTGCAGCGGCGCTTCGTGGTGACGATCAGGGCGTCCTGGTCCGGCGACACCGGCACGCTCGACGAGGACTTCGTCTGGTCCGACGGCGAGAAGGAAAAGCGCGTGTGGACGCTGCGCCCGGTGCCCGGCCAGCCCGGCCGCTGGACCGGCACCGCCGCCGACGTCAGGGGCGAGGCGACAGGCATCGTCGCCGGCAACGCGCTGAACTGGACCTACACCTTCATGCTGAAGACCAAGACAGGCAAGCGCTACGACATCGACTTCGACGACTGGATGTTCCTGATCGACGAGAAGGTCATGCTCAACCGCGCGGTGATGACCTTCTGGGGTTTCAGGGTCGGCGAAGTGCTCATCTCGTTCAACCGATCATGACCGCCGCCGTGCATCGCCAGGCCGCGACGAAGGCGCCGGTGAGCCGGCCGCCGATGCCGGGCCTGTTCGGGCCGCTGAATCCGCCGTTTGCCGACTACCGCGGCCGGCGGGTGTGGGTGATCGGCGCCTCCTACGGGATCGGCGCCGCGATCGCGCGCGCACTGCTGGCCCGCGGCGCCAGGGTGGCGCTGTCGGCGCGCAAGCGCGACCTGCTGAAGGAGGTCGCCGGCAAAAACAAGGAGGCGCTGATCGCGCCGCTGGACGTCACCGATGTCGACAGTGTTCACGCGGCGGCGAGGAAGATCGACCAGACGTGGGGCGGCTTCGATCTGGCGCTGGTGGTGGCCGGCACGCACGTCGAGATGCGGGCGCACCTGGGCGTCGGCGGCGAGGCGGCGCTCGATGCGCCGCCGTGGAACCTCGCCAAGGCGCGCCAGCTGCTGGAGGTCAACCTGCACGGCGTGCTGAACTGCGTCGACGCCATCCTGCCGGTGCTGACGCGGCAGGGCAGTGGCGGCATCGGCATCGTCTCGTCGGTGGCCGGCTACATCGGCCTGCCGAAGGCGCTGATCTACGGCGCCAGCAAGGCGGCGCTGATCAATTTCACCGAATCGCTGTACGGCGACCTGCGGCCGCAGGGCATCGGCGTGTACCTGATCAACCCCGGTTTCGTCGACACGCCGCTGACGCGGAAGAACGAGTTCGCGATGCCGGCGCTGATGAAGGCCGAGGACGCCGCGCGCGCCACCCTCGACGGCATCGCCGCGGGCGAGTTCGAGATCCACTATCCCAAGCGCTTCACCCGCTGGCTGAAGCTGCTGCGCGTGCTGCCCTACCGGCTGCAGCTGGCGGCGGTGCGCCGGGCGACGCGGACATGACCGCCGCCCGCGTCGAGCGCGCGCGGCAGTACTTCGAGTCGATCTCGCTTGAGTCCGTGCAGCGCATCGACGAGATCTACGCCGCCGATGCCTGGTTCAAGGACCCGTTCAACGAAGTGCGCGGCGCGGCGGCGATCCGCCGCATCTTCGAGCACATGTTCGTGCAGGTGCAGCAGCCCCGCTTCGTCGTCCGCGAGGTGGTTGCCCAGGGTGACGACGCCTTCATGACCTGGGACTTCCTGTTCCGCATCCCGCGCCTGGGCGGCCGCGAGCAGGTCATCCACGGCGGCAGCCACCTGAAGTTCGGCGCCGACGGCCGCATCCGCTACCACCGCGACTACTGGGACGCGGCCGGGGAGCTGTATGAGAAACTTCCCGTCCTGGGGGGGCTGATGCGGCTGCTCAGGAAAAGGGCCGCAAGCTGACGAGGATCGGGGACACCATGGGCATGCTGTATCCGGAGCTCTTCAAGTCGCTCGAGGCGGTGCGGTGGAGCATGGACCGCGACGTGCCATGGAGCGACTTCGACGCCGCGAAGCTCTCCGACGAGCAGGCGCAGACGATCAAGATGAACGCCATCACCGAGTGGTCGGCGCTGCCGGCCACCGAGATGTTCCTTCGCGACAACCGCCACGATTCCGACTTCTCGGCCTTCATGAGCGTCTGGTTCTACGAGGAGCAGAAGCACGCGCTGGTGCTGATGGAGTACCTGAAGCGGTTCCGTCCCGATCTCGCGCCGACACCCGACGAGCTGCACGCGGTGCGCTTCGAGTTCGACCCGGCCCCGGCGCTGGAGACGCTGACGCTGCACTTCTGCGGCGAGATCCGGCTCAATCACTGGTACCGGCGTGCCGCCGAGTGGCACACCGAGCCGGTGATCAAGCACATCTACAGGCTGCTGTCGCAGGACGAGGCGCGCCACGGCGGCGCCTACCTGCGCTACATGAAGAAGTACGTCGCCGAGGTCGGCGACAGCGCCCGCGCCGCGTTCGCCAAGGTCGGCGTGCTGATGGCCTCGGCCCGGCGCACGGCGCAGGCACTGCACCCGACCAACCTGCACGTGAACAAGGCGCTCTTCCCGCGCGACACCGTGCAGTCGCGGCTGCCCGACCCGGCCTGGCTGGAGCGCTGGCTCGACGCGCAGATCCGCTTCGACGACGCCTGGGAAGGCAAGGTCGTCGAGCGCATCCTGCACAACATGGGCCTGCTGCTCGAGCGCACCTTCGGTTCGGTGCAGGAGCTGAACCGCTACCGCAAGGAAGTGTCGGCGCGGCTGGCGGGCCGGGCGGCGACGGCGTAGATCGGTCCCGGCCGACGTCGCGCTGAAGGTGGCGCCGGGCACGATGTCGGTTGCTGGTCCGGCAGCCCCCGGGCAGCGGTGCGTCGATCCGCTCGGCTGCTGACGACGCATCGACCGGCACGATCGTCGGCGGCCTTCGCCCTGACCTGAAATCGGCGCGTCCGGACTGTCCGTGAAGCTGGCGTTCACGGCGCTCGTAATTTCTCCGCTGGTCTTGCGCGTCAGCCGGTCTTGTGCGATCGCCACGCTGATGGAGACACGCCGACGGACTTCTTGAATGCCCGGCTGAATGCAGCCTCCGATTCGTAGCCGATCATCTCCGCGACGGTCGCCATCTTCCTTGCGCCAGGCTCGGCCAGCAGACGGGTCGCCAGCTGCATGCGCCATTGCGCCAGATACTGCATGGGTGGTTGACCGACGAATTGGGCAAAGCGCTCGGCCAGCACCGAACGCGATGTGCCGATCTGCGTCGCGAGCTGGCCCAACGTCCAGCGTCGTGCCGGCGCGCCGTGCAGCAGCGACAGCGTGCGGGCGACCAGCGGGTCGTGCAGTCCGGCAAGCCATCCGGTCTGCACGCCGGACAACGCTCCCAGCTCACGACGCACCACTTCGACGAACATCAACTCGGCCAGGCGCAGCAACACGCCATGGCCGCCGGGCGATGGCTCGCGAAGCTCGCACAGGGCGAACTCGATCAAGTGAGTGAAGCGATCGTCCGACTGCCCGGCGGCGCGCAGGTGGACCATCGCCGGCAACGCATCGAGCACCGGATTGCAAGGCTTCACGTCGCAACCGAGGAAGCCGCAGATGAACTGGGTCCGCTCCCCGCTGCCCCCTTCACTGACGACCGATGGCATCTCGCCGGCCGCCATGCTGCGGAAGAACGCCACCGCTTCGTCGGCGTCGTAGGTCGCTTTGGTCGCGGGGGAATCGGCAAGGTAGTAAGCATTGCCATGGGGTACCACCAGCACATCCCCCGCTTCAAAGCGCTCGGGCGGAACGTCGCGCAGCCCCGCCCAGCATCGGCCCTGTGTGACGATGTGGTACGAGACCAGATGCTGCGACGCTGGAAGCACGACGCGCCGAAAAGCCTCGGACTTCGGCGCCCACGACATCCATGGCGCGCGCGCGTCGACCAGGAAGAGCATCGAGCCTGTCAAACGCACGCAGCGCAGCACGTCGGACAGTACATCCAAGCCGGACGCCGGAGCATGCGATCCGGACGATCTGTCATGTTCCCCAGTCATGGCATCACCGATGCTATCGCTGCGGCATCTTCTGAGCGATGGAGCATGCCATGAGCGAGATCCCTGCTGCGCGAACCGAAACGGCTGCGCGCTCGCCAGCCGACGTGTACGACGAGCAGTTCGTGCCGGCGCTGTTCAGCCAATGGGGACCGGTGCTGTGCAGCGCCGCAGGCGTCGCTGCGGGTCAGCGGGTGCTTGATGTGGCCTGCGGCACGGGGGCGTTGACGGTTGCGGTGGCGGACCGTGTCCTGCCGGACGGCGCGGCCTACGGACTCGATGCCAACCCGGAGATGCTCGCGGTGGCACGGCGAAAGCACGGCGCGATTCACTGGTGCGAAGGCCGCGCCGAGTACCTGCCCTTCGACGACGCGACATTTGACGCGGTGGTGAGTCAGTTCGGCCTCATGTTCTTCGACGATCGAACCGCCGCCTTGCGCGAGATGTGGCGCGTGCTGCGCCCCGGCGGCCGTCTTGCCGTGGCAGTCTGTGATTCGATCGAGCAGTCGCCGGGCTACGCATCGTTCGCGGCGCTGCTCGATCGGCTGTTCGGCAAGCGCATTGGCGACGCTTTCCGTGCACCGTTCGTGCTCGGCAATACAGATGCCCTTCGGGCGCTGTGCGCCGGAGCAGGCATCTCCGCCGCGAACATCGTGCAGCGCAAAGGGACGGTGCGTTTCGAGTCGGTCGACACACTGGTGTCGACCGAGCGCGCGTGCGTGTGGACACTCGGCGGCGCGCTCAACGAGCAGCAGTTCGAGCGGCTGCGGCGCGAAGCGCAAGGCACGTTCGAACCGTTCGTCGATGCCAACGGCATGGTCGCCTTCGAGATGCCGGCCCTGATGATCACGGCGGCCAGGAATGGAAGCGCTCCATAGAAGACTTCGGCGAGCGACTGAAACCGGCCGATGGCGGTCCCGCGCCAATCGGCGAGCAGATTGGCTCGACCAGGCGGCGCAACGTTCCCGGGGCGCAGACCGCGTCGCAAGTCCGCGGCTTCACCTCCCCGGCAACTCACCCCGTTGCCCGGCTGTCCTCGAACCGCGCCACGATCTCGCCGTGGCGCTGCGGCCAGGCGCGCAGCGCGTCGTCGCGGCCGTCGAACACGCTGGCGAGGAAAGCGGTCGACAGGTCCTGCGTCGCCCGCTTCACGCGCGGGTTCAGGTCTGCGCCGCCGGTGCCGGGGCGGTCAGTGAAGATGCTGTGCGAGCCGCCCTGGAACACCGCCAGCGCCTTGCGCCGGCTGCCGCTCGCTTCGTAGACCGCGACGCGGTCCTCGTAGGTGGAGTAGAAGCCGGGCACGCGGATGTCGTCGCCGGTGGCGGTGACGTGCAGCGTCGGCAGCGTGACCGGGCGCAGGATGCCGGCGAGCGCGCTCTCGCCGTAGAACGGCGGCGCCGACAGCAGGATCGCGGCGCCGATGCGCGGATCGCGCAGATCGACGGCGCGGCCGTTGCGCTCGACGCGGGCGCCGCCGGCGAGCAGCGCCGTGTTGGCGCCGTAGGAGTGGCCGGCGGCGGCGATGCGCGAGCGGTCGACCGCGACGCGTGTCGGGTCGCCGGCCGCGGGCGCGAGCAGGCGGTCGAGCGCGAAGCGCAGGTCGGCGACGCGGGCGATCGCCTCCGCGTCCTGCGCCGCGCCCTGCAGCCGCGCGGTCAGCTCCCACGGGCTGCCGCCCCAGATGGCGCGGTCGCTGCCGACGTGCTGCACGTGCAGGCTCGCCACGCCGCTGCGCGCGAAGTGACTGCCGAGGTAGCTGTAGCCGCGGCGCGAGCCGCCGAGCCCGTGCGAGAACAGCACCAGCGGCAGCGCGCGGCCTGGCGCCGCTGCCGGCAGGTACAGGCGCACCGGCACCGGGCGGTTGCGCACCGGGTCGACCCAGTCGGCCTCGACGAACGTGAAGCCGTCGCCGGTCCGGACCGCTCCTTCGGCGGCGGCGTGGCGGGCGTCGTCGATGCCGCCGTCGGAGTCCGGCGGCGCCTCGACCCGCACCCTGCAGCCGGCAAGCCATGCGGCGGCGGCGCCGGCGACCAGCAGGCGGCGACGCCCCGGCGGGGCCGTCATGCCGCCTCCG
>CAYLZU010000003.1:0-22666 GCA_964388005.1 uncultured Burkholderiaceae bacterium | reverse complement strand
TCCGGTTCGATTGCCGCCCCGCCCGAACCCCGGTGGAGCCGGCGGCGAGACAGTGGAAGCCATCGGTACTCCTTCATCAGGCTGGTCTGACCGTCGACGTCCGAATCGGTGCCTGATGGCCCGCATTCTGCCGACGCGTTTGCGGGTTTCGGACTGCCGAATCGATCGCGTGCAGACGCCGGCAGCCGCCCGCCACGGGGCCGCTATCGACCCTTGGCGCCGGCCTGTGTAACGTCCCGGTAACGCTGACGCCGAACCATCGGCTCCGTCGACGCTTCTGCGGGAGCCGGGCGTGCGTGAATTCGAGCCGCGCCGATCGCTTGCGGTCCTTGGGCTGCACAGCTGGCCGCGGCCGGCGGAGCCGGCCTTGGACGAACCCACACTCGCTGCGGCGGCGATTCACCTGCGCCTGCTGGCGGTGCCGGCGCTGGTGCGCGGCGACGGCGTGCTGCTCCCGCTCGAACGCAAGGACGCGGCGCTGCTGGCGATGCTGGCCATCGACGGGCCGACGCCGCGGCCACGGGTGGCGGCGCTGCTGTGGCCCGACGCGGAGCCGAAGAAGGCGCGCAACAACCTCCGGCAGCGGCTGTTTCGCTTGCGCCGATCGGCCGGGCGCGACGTCGTCGACGAAAGCGGCGCGCTCGCGCTGGCAGCCGCCGTCGGCCACGACCAGGCCGCCGTGCAGGCGCAACTGGCGCAGGACCCCTCGGCGGTCAGCGGCGAAATGCTCGGCAGCTTCGGCTACGAGGACTGCTCCGAGCTCGATGACTGGGTGCGCAGCGCCCGCGAGCGCTTCCGGGTCCGGCGGCGCGACGCGCTGGCGGCGCTGGCGGCGCAGGAGGAAGCGGCCGGCCACATCGCCCGCGCCTTGCTGTACGCCGAGCGGCTGGTCGTCGACGAGCCGCTGTCCGAGCAGGCGCACCGGCTGCTGATGCGGCTGCACTACCGACGCGGCGACCGCTCGGCGGCGCTCGCCGCCTATGCGCGCTGCGCGCAGTGGCTGCAGCAGGAGCTGGCCGCCTCCCCGAGCGGCGAGACGCGCGAACTGGCGCAGCTGATCGAACGCGCCGGCGACCTGCCCGGAACCGTGCCGCGCCGGCTCCCGGCGGCGCTGGCGCGCCCGCCGGTGCTGGTCGGTCGCGAGCGCCAGTGGCGCGCGCTCGAAGACGCCTGGGAACAGGGACGCGCAGCGGTGCTGGTCGCCGAGGCCGGCATGGGCAAGACGCGCCTGCTCGGAGACTTCGCGCAGCACCGCGGCATGGTGCTGGTCGGTGCCCGGCCCGGCGACGAGCGCGTTCCCTACGCGCTGCTGGCGCGGCTGCTGCGCGCCGTGCTCGCCCCGGGCGGCGCCATCGCGGCCGACCTGCTCGACGACGCCGTCGGCAGGGAACTGGCGCGGGTGCTCCCCGAACTCGGCGCCGCGCCGGCCGAGCCGATGCTGGAGGTGCGCTTCCGTCAGGCGGTGGCGCAGGCGCTTGCCGCACGCCGCGCCGCCGGGCTCGCCGGCATCGCCATCGACGACCTGCACTTCGCCGATTCGGCGACGCTCGAGCTGCTGCCGGCGCTGGTGACGCCCGGTCTGCGCTTTGCGTTCGCCGTGCGCGGCGCCGAGGTGCCGGCGGCGCTCGCCGCCTGGCAGCGCGCCGCGGCCGTCGTCGCGCTGATCGAGATCGCGCTGCCGGCGCTGTCGGAAGCCGACGTCAGACGCCTGCTCGAGTCGCTGGCGCTCGACGGGGTCGACGTGGCGCAGATCGCCGGCCCGCTGGCGCGGCACACCGGCGGCAATCCGTACTTCGTGCTGGAGACGCTCGGCGCCGTGGTGACGCAGCCGGACCCCGGTGCCGCCGGGCTGCCGACCGCGCCGACTGTCGGCGCCCTGATCGAGCGCCGGCTGGCGCAACTGAGCCCGCCGGCGCTGCGGCTGCTGCGCGTGGCGGCGCTGGCCGGCGTCGACTTCAGCGCCGCGCTGGCGGCGCACGTGCTGCAGTCGCATCCGCTCGATCTCACCGAAGCCTGGACCGAGCTGGAACGGGCCTACGTGCTCGTCGGCAGCCGCTTCGCCCACGACCTGGTGCACGACGTCGCGGCACGCGCCGTGCCGGCGCCGATCAGCGCCCTGCTTCATCGCGGCATCGCCGCCCATCTCGACGCCGAAGGCGCGCCGCCGGCGCGCGTCGCGCAGCACTATGCCGAGGCCGGCGAGTGGCGGCCGGCGGCAGCGTTCCACCTGCGCGCCGCCGAGGCCGCCCGCCGCGCCTCGCGCCGTGCCGAGGAAGTGGAGCACCGCGAGGCGGCGACCACCTGCCTGGACCGCGCCGGCGACGTCGACGCCGCCTTCGACGCGCGCTGCGCCAGCATCGAGAGCGTGATCCTGGTCCGCGGCGTCGAGCGGGCGCTGGCGGTGATCGAGGGCATGATCGCCGTTGCGCGCACTCCGGCACAGCGGGCGGCGGCGCTGACGGCGCGGGCCACTGCGTCGCTGATGGCGGCCGATCACGTCACCGGCGTGGCCTGCGCCCGCGAGGCCCTGACGCTGGCCGACGACCTCGGCCAGCCGTGGCCGCGCTTCGAGGCGGCACGACTGCTGGCGATCGGCCTGTCGCAGCAGGGCAGAACAGCCGAGGCCGAGGCGGTGCTGACGCCGTTCGAGGCCCAGGTCGAGGCCATGGGCACGCTCGAGCAGCGCGACCACTACTGGTCGGACCTCGCCTACGTGCTGAACGCGTCGCGCCAACTGCGCCGTACCGCGCACGCGCTCGCGCGCGCCATCGACTGCGCGCGCGAACTCGGCGACCTGGCCGAACTGGCGATGCTGACGACCAACCTCGCTACCGTGCACGGCAATCTCGGCCATGTCGGCGAGGCCTACGACCACGCGCTGCGCGCCCGCGCCCTGCAGGTGGAACTCGGCCGCACCGGCGGGCCGATCGGCGGCGTCATCGAGACCCACGTCGGGCTGTACGGCAGCAGCCGCGGCCAGTACGCCGCCGCGCTGCAGGCCTACGACGATGCGCTCGCTCTGCTCCGCCGCGACGGCCAGGCGCTGTGGATCGCGGTGTGCAGCAACAACCTCGCGGCGACGCTGATCGACCTCGGCCAGTTCGCCCGCGCGCGCAGGACGCTCGACTATCCGCCGCCGTCGGTGAGCCAAGTCGCGGCGCGCGGCGCCATTCTGTCGGCCCGCCTCGACAGGATGCTCGGCGCCTCGCCCGCGGCGGCGCTGCAGCGCGCCGCCGACGAACTCGCGCGCGGCGACGACTTCTACATCGGCGCGCTGCTCGATCTCGAGCGCGCCGAGACGCTGGAGGCCGCCGAAGCGGTGCGGCTCGGCGATGCGGTGGCGCGCGCCGCGGAGAGCCGTGAGTACGGCGGCATCGCCATGAAGGCGCGCGTCGTCGCCGCTCGCGCGGCGCTGTCGGCCGGCGACGCGGCGGCGGCGGCGATGCGCTGGAACGAGATCGAGCCGGCGCTGGCGACGCTGCAGGCGGCCGATTGTTACCCGCTGGCGCCGGCGGCGGCCGGCCTGGAGATCCTGCTGGCGGCCGGCGAGCGGCAGCGGGCCATCGCTGTGCTCGCGCAGGCGCTGGCCTGGCTGCGCCAGACCGCCCTGCCGCGCGTGCCGGATGCGTTGCGCGACAGCTTCCTGCAGCGCAATCCCATCAACAGGGCGCTGTTGGCCGCCGAAAGCCGGCTGCGGTAACGGGTCGGTAACGCCGCCATCGCTACGTTGCGTCGCATGCCGCGGGGCGGCGTTGACGAGGAGATTGCGATGGCGAACACGACCGATCGAACCGCGGCCGTCCGCGACGCCCGCGCCAGCCGACTGATGTGCGCGCTGGTCGCCGGCGCGGGCGCGGCCCTGCTGCCGGCGGCCGGCCTGGCGTCGGATCCGCAGCCAGGCGGCGGGCATGCGACGCAGGCGCAGGGCGCCGCCGCCGGCGCCGCGAGCCAGGAGGCCAACAGCCAGCTCGAAAGCTGCGCCGAGACGCTCGGCACGATCATGATCGACGAGCAGACCAACGCCGGCTGGTATTCCGCCTACCAGAGCCAGTACAAGATGGGCTCGACCGTTCCGGCGCTGCGGCTGATCATCCAGCAGTCGAACTGCTTCGTCATCGTCGACCGCGGCCGCGGGCTCGCGGCGCGCACGCGCGAGGCGGAGCTGATCCGCGGCGAGGAGGGCCGCGCCGGCAGCAACATGGGCAAGGGCCAGATCGCCGCCGCCGACTACACGATGATCCCCGAGGTGATCCTGTCCGACCGCGGCGGCACGCGCGCCGGCGGCGGGCTCGGCAACGTGTTCGGCCGCACCGGCTGGGGCGCGGTCGTCGGCGGCATCGCCGGCTCGATGTCGACCAACGAGGCCGGCGCGATCCTAACGCTGGTCGACAACCGCTCGACGGTGCAGCTCGCGGCGTCCGAGGGCTACTCGAAGAACATCGACTTCGCCGGCATGGTCGGCTTCTTCGGCGGCGGCACCGCCGGGGGGGCGGGTGCCTACACCAGCACGCCGCAGGGCAAGGTGATCTTCGCGGCCTTCACCGATTCGTACAACAAGATGGTCCGGGCGCTGCGCAACTACAAGGCACAGACGGTCCGCGGCGGGCTGGGCACCGGCGGCCGGCTCGGCGTGCAGGGCGGCAGCACCGATGCGTCGCGTGAAGTCGACGCCAAGCCGCGGCAGTGAGCCGGCGATGAGCCCGCGCGTTGACATCCGCAAGTTCCTTCCGCCCCTGCTCGGGTGGGCGCTGCTCGCCGCGCATCCGGGGGTGGCGGCGGAGTACTTCAGCCTCTACCTGCGCTGCGAAGGCGAGGTCGCCTCGTCGGCTGGCCGGACCCCCGGGCACATCGATGTCGCGATGCGCGACAACAACCAGTCGGCCGTGATCCAGCGCTCGAACGTCCTGCCGGTCGGCGAGAAGATGAAGTACGAGGTCTCGCCGGCGACCTACAGCATGACCTACCGCACCGGGCAGCGCACGCAGCTCTACTACGACTGGCTGCGCGGGCAACTCTTCGCCTGGGACCCGGCGCTGAAACGGCTCGCCTACATCCGGCTGTCGATCGATCGCCAGACCGGCAATCTGGACGGCGACTTCCGCAACAGCGACGACACCATCCTCGCGCGCTTCGGGATGCGCTGCCAGAAGGTCGATCCGTCGAGCCTGCCGGCGCCGAAGTTCTGAAGGACCGGGCGCAAGCCCGGACCGGGTTGGCCGACTCTGTCGGCCAGGGTTTCAACCAAGGGGAACGTCATGAGACGACTGCTGCAATGCTGCGCCCTCGTCGCCGCCTTCAGCCTGGCAGCGGCATCGGCCCTCGCGCAAGGCGGTGCCGCCGCCAACGCGCAGAAGACCTTCAAGGGTTACGCGCTGACCGAACTGAGCGCCGCCGGGCTGCTGTACGACCCGAAGGCCAAGGCAACCTACTACAAGGCGCTCGGTCCGCTGCAGAAGGAGTCGTGGCTGGCGAAGCTCGACGGTCCCAGTTCGGAGAACCGGGCCATGAAGGTGGCCGGCGAGGACTACGTGATGCTGTACACCTGCAAGAACCGCGACTGCTACGACAACAATGTGGTTCTGCTGTGGTCAGGCGTGAAGGACGTGGTCTACGGCAAGATCTACCAGCGCGGGAAATCGACGCTGATCGGCTCGCCGCCCCCGGCAGTGGCGGCCGAACTCGATACGCTGTGGAAGAAGCAGTTCCGCTCGCAGCCGAAGTAGCGCGACGGCGGGCGCAGCGCATCGCCGGCGCGTGACCCTGCAGCTTTGGGGCGGCACTGCTCGCGGGTCCGTCCGCGCTGGCGCAGTCCGCCATCGAGCGGGCAAGGTCCGACCTGCGCCCCAGGCAAGCAGCTCCCTTCGGGTCGCTGGCGCCAGCGGGAGCGCCGTCGATGCGGGTCTAAGATCCGCCACCGTTGTCCCCGCGCCGCCGCTGCGCGGAAGCGAAGCCGCCCACGCCGATGAATACCGCCCCCGAACACGTCCCGCTCGTTCGCACCACCCGCGGCGGCTTTCCGGAATGCGTGCACGTCGGCTCGATCGCCTTGGTCGATGCCGACGGCAAGCTCATCGCCGGCGCCGGCGATGCCCTCGGGCTGAACTTCACCCGCTCGGCGCTCAAGCCCCTGCAGGCGCTGGGCTTCGTGCAGGACGGTGGCATGGCGCACTTCGGCTTCGACTCGCAGATGCTGGCGCTGATGTGCGCCAGCCACGGCGGCGAAGCGATGCACGTGGCGGTGGTGCAGCGGATGCTCGACCGCATCGGCGCCAGGGAATCCGACCTGCGCTGCGGCTGCCATCCGCCGAGCTACTACACGCATACGTCGACCTGCCCGCCGCCGGGCGCGCGCTTCAACCAGTTGCACCACAACTGCTCCGGCAAGCATGCAGGCTTCCTAGCCTTCTGCCGCCTGCATCACCAGCGGCTCGACAGCTACCTCGGCCTCGACTCGCCGTTGCAGCAGCGGGTGCGCGCGAACGTCGAACGCTTTGCCGGCAGCCGTGACCTGCCCATGGGCATCGACGGCTGCAGCGCACCCAACTACGCCATGCCGCTGTCGGCGCTGGCGCACACCTTCTGCCGGCTGGCGACCGGCGAGACGCCGGAACTCGCCGCGCTCGCCTACGCGATGACGCGCCATCCGGATCTGGTGTCCGGCACCGCGCGCGGCGACCTGATGCTGATGCGCCACGGTGGCGGCGACTGGGTCAGCAAGGTCGGCGCCGACGGCGTGCAGGCGCTCGGCATCCGCTCGCGCGGCATCGGCATCGCCATCCGCATCGCCGACGGCAACCGCCGCGCGCTGCACGTGGCGACCCTCGCCGTCCTCCAGCAGCTGGGGCTGGTCGACGATCCCGCCGGCACGCCGCTGGCAAGAATGGACGAGCGGGTGATCCGCAACTATCGCGGCATCGCGGTGGGCAGCGTCGAGCCGACGTTCTCGCTGCCGCGGCTGGCCTGACTCAGGCGAGTTCGACTTGGCCGCGCGGCGTCTCGATCCGGGCCGCGATCGCCGGCTCGCCCTGACGCAGCGTCACCGGCCCGTCGAGCGCCAGCGCCGCCAGCAGGAGCTCGAGGGGATTCGCCTGCGGATGCTGCAGTTCGAGTCCACGCAGTCCGCAGCCACGGTCGTCGAGACCGTCGCAGGGATGCGCGGCGCCGTTCCACTGGATGAGCGTCGGCGCGATGCCGCCGAGGTTGAGACTGCCGTCGGCCGGCACGGTAATGCGCCAAGACAATGAACCCCGGCTGGCCGCGATCACCTCGCCGAAACCGGAATCGAGCGCGGCGGCGGCGGCGATATCGCTGCATGCCGCCACCCAGGTCAGCAGGAACGGGCCGCGCGCCATCCGTTCGCGCACTGCCGGCGTGTCGAGCCCGAACCAGCGCCGCCGCTGCGCCTGCCCCCTGGGATCGATGGCGATCAGCTCGAGGTAGGTCCTCGGCCCGAGCTTCAGCAGCGCGTTGTGGGTGCCCATCAGCAGGTGCCTGCCGCCGGGCTGCACCTCGACGCCGAGCCGCTCGCGCACGAAGCGCGCGCCCTGCGCCAGGTCGGTGCAGGCGAGCACGAGGTGATCGATGCCGCAGGACGACACCACTGCTGCGCCCCTCCGCGACCGGTGCTCAGCGGCCGAACAGGCCGCGCAGCTTCTTCATCGCCTCGGCCGCCTCGTCGGTGACGCTGGAAGGCCTGTCTTCCTTCGCCGCCTCGGCCGGCGGCGGCGGCGCGGACGGTTCGGCGCGCGGGCCGCCGCGCATCATGGTGCCCATGTCCATGCCGAGCATCGCGCTGGCAACGGACTTGACCCGCACCTTCACCGCCCACTGCGGTTCCCACGGCAGCTTCGGGTCGGCGGGCCGCGGCGGCTGGGCGAGGTTCAGTTCGGTGCCGTAGGCGATCATGCGCAGGAAGGCGCCCTCGACGAGAATGCCTTTCGGCACCGTGCAACTGGTCGTCGCTGGCGCCAGCAGCACCCTTTCCTTCAGCCAGCGGTCGACGGCGCCGTTGGTCTGGTAGTCGAGCAGACCCATGCCGGTGTCGGGTTCCTCGCTCGATGTCCAGAACACCATCTCCGCCGTGTCGCCGCCGCGACCGCCTTCCCTGGCGCCCATCGCGGCGATGAAGTAGGCGCGCGCGGTCGGCAGCGGCTTCCACTCCAGCACCGTGGCGCCGCCGGCCTCGCGCTGGGTCAGTTCGATCGGCGGCATCAGGTCCTGCGCCGCCGGAATCGAAAAGCGGAATCCCTCGGGCACGCCCTGGCCGCTGAACGCATGCTCGCCGACCAGCGAGGCACCGTCGGGCACCAGGCGCGCGTCGTCGCGGCTCGGCCAGTGCGGCCGGCCGACGGCCGAATGGGCGCCGCGCTGCGTGGCCCGGCGGGCGACGAAGAACTTCTGGAAGTCGGCCGGCGAGGCGGTGGCAAAGTCGACCACGCGCGGCTGGCCGGGGCGCACAGCCTCGCCGCAGCCCCAGTACAGCAGCATGCGGCCCTTCGGGCGTTCGTACTCCGGAGTGTCGACCGAGTCGTCGTCGGGACGCGGTGCCGGGCCTTTCTGCTCGACCGGCGACTGCAGCTTCAAGGTCGGCGCCAGTTGCGTTGCGGCCGGCACCGACTGCGTCGCCTCGGCAAGGCCGGGATTGCGGCTGGTGTACAGCGTCACGTCGACCCAGCGGCCGGCAGAGCCGGCCTGCGTCATGCCGAAGGTGTTCTTCTGCGGCCCGCCGCCGAACATGCCGCCGAGCATGCCCATCGGACTGCCGCCCATCGGCATGCCCATGCCGGCGTGGGTGGCGACGTCGATCCACGCCTGCGCCAGCGGCGGCTTGACCACCTGCGGTGCCTTGGCGGCCTGGCCATGCGCCGGCGCCCAGGCCAGCGCCAGCGCCGAAGCGATCGAGATCGTGCCCACTGCCTTCATCGTCTGCTCTCCATCGGAACGGAGCCCGCCGCCAGCTGCGTGCAGGCCGCGCAATCGTACTGGCCCGCTGGCGCGGCGGCGTCTCCGCCTGCGTGGCGCGGGCCGGCCGCGCGGAGGGCGTCGGTAGAATCGCGCCCCTTGACCGCCGCACCGCCGCCATGCTTCCCGCCCACCGCGCCGCCGTCACCACCCTGATCGAGCAGGCGCTGGCCGGCCTCGGCATCGGCGGCGTGACGGTGCAACTGGAGCGGCCGAAGGTCGAGGCGCACGGCGACCTCGCCTGCGCGGTGGCGCTTCAGGTCGCGAAGGATCTGCGGAAGAATCCGCGCGAGATCGCTACCGCCATTGCCGATGCGCTGCGCGTGAATCCGGGCGGCGAAGGGCTGATCGAGTCGGTCGAGATCGCCGGGCCGGGCTTCGTCAACCTGCATCTCGCCGCCGCCGCCAAGCAAGCGGTGGTGCACGAGGTGCTGCGGCAGCGTGAGTGCTTCGGCACCTCCGCCGCCGGCGGCGGGCGCAAGGTGATGGTCGAGTTCGTCTCCGCCAACCCCACCGGGCCGCTGCACCTCGGCCATGCGCGGCAGGCCGCCCTCGGCGACGCGCTCGCGGCGCTGCTCGCCGCGCAGGGCTGGGACGTGACGCGCGAGTTCTACTACAACGACGCCGGCGCGCAGATCCACAACCTGGCGATCTCGGTGCAGGCGCGGGCGAAGGATCTGTCCGGCCAGGCGGTCGAGTTCCCCGAGGCCGGCTACCGCGGCGAGTACATCGTCGACATCGCGCGGGAGTTCCTCGCCGGCGCCACCGCCACCGCCCGCGACGGCTCGCCGGTGCGCGCCAGCGGCGACGTCGAGGATCTGGAGAACATCCGCCGCTTCGCGGTGGCCTACCTGCGCCACGAGCAGGACATGGATCTCGCCGCGCTCGGCGTCGGCTTCGATCACTTCTACCTGGAGTCGTCGCTGTACGCCGACGGCCGGGTCGAGCGCGCGGTCAAGGCGATGATCGATTCGGGCATGACCTTCGAGGCCGAAGGCGCGCTGTGGCTGCGCACCACCGAGATCGACGGCGCCGGCGACGACAAGGACCGCGTGATGCGCAAGTCCGACGGCAGCTACACCTACTTCGTGCCCGACGTCGCCTATCACCTGGCCAAGTTCGAGCGCGGCTTCGTCAAGGTGATCAACATCCAGGGCGGCGACCATCACGGCACGGTGGCGCGCGTGCGCGCCGGCGTTCAGGCGGCGGCGAAGAGCCTCGGCCTGGCGATCCCGCGCGGCTACCCCGACTACCTGATCCACAAGATGGTGCGGGTGATGCGCGGCGGGCAGGAAGTCAAGATGTCGAAGCGCGCCGGCAGCTTCGTGACGCTGCGCGATCTCATCGACTGGGTGGGCCGCGACGCGACCCGCTTCTTCCTCGCCTCGCGCAAGGCCGACACCGAGTTCACGTTCGACGTCGACCTGGCGCTGTCGAAGAGCGAGGACAACCCGGTCTACTACGTGCAGTACGCGCACGCGCGCATCTGCTCGGTGCTGGCGCAGGCGGCCGCCGCCGGCATCCGTTTCGACGAGGCGACGGCGCTGCAGCGCGACCTGTCGCCGCTGACGGGGCCGCGCGAACTGGCCCTGCTCGCCAGGCTGGCGCTGTATCCGCAGGTGCTGCGCGAGGCGGCAGACGAGCTGGCGCCGCACCAGGTCGCCTTCTACCTGAAGGACCTCGCGGCCGAATTTCACGCCTTCTACAATGCCGAGCGGGTGCTGGTCGACGACGGCGCATTGCGCGACGCGCGGCTGGCGCTGCTGCTGGCGACGCGACAGGTCGTGCGCAATGCGCTGAACCTCCTCGGCGTATCGGCGCCGGAGCGCATGTGACTGCGCGACCGCGCCTGCCCATTCCGACCGCCGCCACGATGACTCCCCGCCATCCCGCGCCCGCCAGCCGCCAGCACGGCGGCATGCTGCTCGGCTTCGTCATCGGCCTGGTGGTCGGACTGGCCGTCGCCGTGGCGGTGGCCATCTACATCGCCAACGCGCCGTTGCCGTTCGTGACCAAGGTTCGTCCGCCGTCGGCGGCGCTGAGTCCGCCGGCCGACGGCAAGATGCCGGATCCGAACAAGTCCTTCAGCATCGGCACGCCGCCGCCGGCGCCCTCGGCGACTGCGACGCCGGCCATGGTGCCGCCGGCGCCGGCCGCCGGTCCCGCGGCTACCGACACCACGCCCGCCAGGGATGAGCCGCTGCCCGAGGGCTCGCGCTTCCTGCTGCAGGCCGGCGCCTTCAAGTCGCCGGAGGATGCCGACAGCATGCGGGCGCAGCTGGCGATGATCGGGCTGGACTCGCGCATCTTTCCGATCGAACAGGGCGGGCAGACGCTGTACCGCGTTCGCCTCGGTCCCTATGGACAGATCGACGACGTCAACCGGGTGCGCAAGCTGCTGGCCGACAACAGCATCGAGGCACAGGTCGTCAGGCTGCGTTGACCGGCGGCCGCGCGCGAGGAACCGTCAGCCGCAGCCGCGGTCAGCACGTTGATCGACCGCCGAAACGTCCGTCGCGAATTCTTCCCGAACCACAAGGAACCGACATGCACCCGACCCGCCGCCGCCTCGTCCTCGCCTCCGCGCTGCTGCCGGCGCTGCCGGCGGTTCAGGCCCAGCCGAAGATGCCGGTGGCCGGCAAGGAGTACCGGCGCGTCGATCCGGCGCAGCCGGTCGACACCGGGGCCAGGATCGAGGTCACGGAGTTCTTCTGGTATGGCTGCCCCGCCTGCGCCCGGCTCGACCCGGAACTCGCTGCCTGGAGAAAGAAGATGCCGGCCGACGTCGAGTACCGGCGCGTGCCGGTCGCCTTCAATCCGGCGGCGACCAATCACACCAAGCTGTACTACGCGCTCGATCTGCTGAAACGCACCGACGACATGCAGGCGAAGGTGTTCGCCGCCATCCACGGCAATCGCAAGCAGCTGCTCGACCCCAACGACATCGCCGACTTCATGGCCGCCAACGGCATCGACCGCAAGGCCTGGCTCGATGCCTTCAACTCGTTCACCGTCGCCACCCAGGCCAACCGGGCGCCGAAGATCTGGTCCGCCTACAAGCTCGACGCCACGCCGTCGGTCGCGGTCGACGGCAAGTTCATGACCTCGCCGGCAATGGCCGGGAGCTGGACCGCGACCCTGTCGGTGCTCGAACACCTGATCGACCTCGCCCGCAAGGAGCGGGCGAAGAAGTAAAAATGGGGTCAGAGTCGAATTTCCGCTTCGTGAAAAGCGCACGGCTGGCCGACGCCTGCCGCCGATGAGTTCCCTTCCGGGCGCAATGCCGGCAACGGCACTGCGGCGCGGTACCCGATGAACGTTTTTCTCACTGGCGCCTCGAGCGGCATCGGCGCTGCGCTGGCGGCCGAGTTTGCCCGCCGTGGCGCCGTTCTCGGACTGGTGGCGCGGCGGCAGGATGCGCTCGACGCCGTGCTGGCCGGGACGCCGGGCCGGCACCATCGCTACACGGTCGACGTCACCGACCGCGACGCGCTGATCGCCGCCGCCCGCGACTTCGACGACGCCACCGGCGGCGCCGACATCGTCATCGCCAATGCCGGCATCTCGATCGGCGTGCTCACCGAGCACTACGAGGATCTCGACGCCTTCGGCGACGTCTTCCGCACCAACGTGCTCGCCACCGCCTACACCTTCCACCCCTTCATCGGCCGCATGCGCGCCCGCGGCCGCGGCACCCTGGTCGGCATCGCCAGCGTCGCCGGCATCCGCGGCCTGCCCGGCTCGGAGGCGTACTGCGCCTCGAAGGCGGCGGTGATCAGTTACTGCGAGAGCCTGCGGGTCGAACTGCGGCGGACCGGCGTCAAGGTGGTGACGATCTCGCCGGGTTTCGTCCGCACGCCGCTGACGGCGAAGAATCCGTACCGCATGCCGTACCTGATGGAGCCGCCGGACTTCGCGCGCCAGGCGGCCGATGCGATCACCGCCGGCGTGTCGTACCGGGTGATCCCCTGGCAGATGGGTGTGGTCGCCAAGCTGCTGCGGCTGCTGCCGAATGCGGTCTTCGACCGCGCCTTCGGCCGCCGGCCGTACAAGCCACGGCGCGGCGCGGGCAGCTCCGGCTGAGCGGCCGCATGGCCGGGTTCGCCGATGCCCTCGGCCAGCGCTTCGCGCGCGCCGAGAACGCGCGCATCGTCTCGCTGGTGCCGTCGATCACGGAAACGCTGATCGCCCTCGGCCTGCGCAGCCAGGTCGTCGGCCGCACCGGCTTCTGCATCCACCCGCGCGAGCAGGTGGCGGGCATCGCCAAGGTCGGCGGCACCAAGGACGTGAAGCTCGACGCGGTGCGGGCCCTGAACCCGACCCACGTCATCGTCAACATCGACGAGAACGAGGTGCCGATCGTCGACGCGCTGCGTGCCTTCGTGCCCAACGTCGTCGTCACGCACCCGAATGCGCCGCAGGACAACCCCGCCCTGTACCGGCTGCTCGGCGGCATCTTCGGCCGCGACCAGGCTGCCGGGCAGCTCTGCCGCCGGGTGCAGGAGCAACTCGATGCCCTGACCTCGTCGGAATGGCGGCGGGAAACGGTGCTGTACCTGATCTGGAAGGATCCGTGGATGACGGTCGCCGCCGACACCTACATCGCCCGCACGCTGGCGATGGTCGGCTGGACCGTGCCGCATCCGCCGGGCGGCGACCGCGGCGCGGCGCGCTATCCGCGCCTCGCCGACCTCGACGCCGAGGCGGCTCGCGTCGACCGCGTGCTGCTGTCGACCGAGCCCTTCCGCTTTCGCGCGCCGCACGCCGAAGCCCTGCGCCGCCGCTGGCCGGGCAAGCCGGTCGACCTGATCGACGGCGAGTGGACGAGCTGGTACGGCGTGCGCGCCATCGATGGCCTGCGGCAACTGGCGCAGCGGCGCCGGTCGAGCTGATCAGCGCTCCCCGCCCAGTTCCCGCTGCAACTGCTCGACGCCGTCGAGCAGCGCCGAGAACTTCTCGCCGAACGGCGTCAGCCGGTATTCGACCCGCGGCGGCAGCTCGGCGTAGGCGCGCCGCTCGAGGATGCCGAACCGCACCAGCTTGCGCAGCCGTTCGTTCAGCACCTTCTTCGACAGCCCTGGCAACGCGTGCTCCATCGCTCCCGGGCGGACGACGCCGCTGCGGATGCGGCCGAGCACCGCCAGCGACCACTTGCAGCCGACGATGTCCTCGACCATGTTGGCCACCGTCGGCGGAGCAGAAATTTTCTTCGGTCGCGAAATCATCGATGCACACCAGAAAGTGCCCCGGGCACCGTCGGGTGCCCGCTGTTCGCGGGCGCCGGCAGACAAGATACTGCGCCCCATCGGCAACGAACAGGAGGGACGATGAAGACACTCGCATGGTTCGCGCTGGCGGCGCTGGCGGCGCCGGCGCTGGCGGCCGATCCGGCCGTGCCCTATCCCGAGGGCTACCGCAACTGGACGCACGTCAAGAGCATGGTCATCCAGCAGGGCCATCCGCTGTTCGACTCGTTCGGCGGCCTGCATCACATCTACGCCAACGACAGGGCGATGCAGGGCTACCGCAAGGGCGGCGCCTTCCCCGACGGCGCCGTGATCGTGTTCGACCTGCTCGACGCCAGGGCCGGCGGCGGCGCGATCGAGGCCGGCGCGCGCAAGGTGGTCGGCGTGATGGTCAAGGACAGCGGCAGGTGGAAGGCGACCGGCGGCTGGGGCTTCGAGGGCTTCAAGGGCGACTCGAAGACCGACCGCGCCGTCGGCGCCAACGCGAAGACCGCATGCTTCGACTGCCACACGCAGGTCAAGGGCACCGACTACGTCTTCAGCCGCTGGCAGTGACCCCGCGCAGGCGGGCGAATCCGGCCTCGAGATCGGCGATCAGGTCGGCCGCGTCCTCGAGGCCGGCCTGGATGCGGAACAGCCTTCCGTCGTAGAGGTACCTCGTCGCCGTGCGCTCCGGAAACACGGGGATCAGCAGGCTCTCGAACCCGCCCCAGGAGTAGCCGCGGCCGAACAGCCGCATGCCGTCGATGAAGGCGGCAAACCGCGCCTCGTCGAAGCCCGGCTTCAGCACGACGCCGAACAGCCCCGAGGCGCCGGTCATGTCGCGCTTCCACAGCGCGTGGCCGGGATCGCCGGCATCGGCCGGATACAGGATCCGTTCGACCTCCGGCTGACGCTTCAGCCGCGCGATCAGCGCCTCGGCGGTGGCGCGGTGCCGCGCCAGCCGCGCCCCCATCGAGCGCAGGCCGCGCAGCGCCAGCCAGCAGTCGTCGGCGCTGGTGGTCAGGCCGTAGTGGTGGATCGTCTCGCGCATCCGCGGCCAGGCGCGCGCGTTGCACGTGACGGTGCCGATGATCAGGTCGGAGTGGCCGCCGATGTACTTGGTCGCCGCGTGCACCGAGACGTCGACTCCGTGCGCCAGCGGCCTGAAGAACAGCGGCGTCGCCCAGGTGTTGTCGATGACGCTGACGGCGCCGCGTTCGCGCGCCACCGCCGCCAGCAGCGGCACGTCCTGCATCTCGAAGGTGAGCGAGCCCGGCGATTCGAGGAACAGCAGCCGCGTGTTCGGCCGGAAGAGCCGCTCGACCTTGGCGCGGTCGGCCACGCAGGGGTCGTAGAAGCTCGCCTCGACACCGTAGCGCGGCAGCGTCTCGCGGGCGAAGCGGCGCGTCGGCCCGTAGACGGAGTCCGGCACCAGCACGTGGTCGCCGTGCTGCACGTAGGCGAGGATCGCCATCGTGCAGGCGGTGAGCCCCGACGGAAACGCCCAGCTGCGCCAGCCGCCTTCGAGCGCCGTCAGGGCGCGATAGAAGGCCAGGTGCGTCGGCGTGCCGTAGATGCCGTAGGCGGCCGGCGTGCCGGCCTCGCAGTCCTCGCCGGCATTGCGCCGGTGCACGCGGTCGCGCATGTCGGCGACGTCGTCGTGCAGCACCGTCGAGCCGCGCACCAGCGGCGGGTTGACGAAGCCGAAGCCGGTCTCGCGGTCGCGCCCGAGCTGCGTCAGCAGCGTCTCGGGCTTCAGGCGGGCGTCGTCGTCCATCGCCGTGGTCGGGCCGGCTCAGGCCTGGACGAACCGGTACACGCCGGCGGCGTCGGTCTGGCGCCGCAGCCTGCCGTCGAACCACAGCGCGTGCAGGTGCGCCAGCGACTCGCCGATGGCGAAGGTGGTCTGGTGCAGGTCGAGTTCGCGCGGAAAGAGCACCGGCAGGATGTCGGCGGCGCTCGCCGGACGGCGGCAGGCGGCGTAGACCTCCTCGAGACGCGACTGGTGATGCTGGTGCTGCTGCGCCACGCGCCGGTGCAGACCGGTGAACGGCCGCCCGTGCGACGGCAGCACCAGCGTGTCCTCCGGCAGCTGCAGATAGCGGTCGAGCGAGTGCAAATACTGCGGCAGCGGGTTTCCCTCGGGCTCGACCTCGAAGACGCTGACGTTGGTCGAGATGCGCGGCAGCACCATGTCGCCGGAAATCAGCAGCCTGTCCTCGGCGCAGTACAGCGACACGTGCTCCGGCGCGTGGCCGTGGCCGACGATGACCTCGAACACGCGCCGCGCGCCATGCGGGCCGATGGCGATCGATGCGCCGTGCATCAGCCGCCGGTACGACGGCGGCACCGCCGGCACCAGCTTCGCGTAGTGGCCGGATCCGCGCGCCCTGACCTTGGCGAGCGAGTCGGGGTCGGTGAGGCCGTGGCGGGCGAAGTGCGCCGCCGCCCGCTCGCCGGCCTCGTCGCCGATGGCGCCGGTGTTCTGCGACAGCAGGCGTCCGATGGTCCACTCGGTGGCGCTCATCCACAGCGGCGCCGTCCAGCGGCGCCGGTCGCCCCCGTCGGCCAGCCAGTGGGCGAGCCCGAGGTGATCGGGATGGAAGTGGGTCGCGACCAGCCTCAGCAGCGGCCGGCCCGCGAAGACGGTGTCGAAGATCCGCTCCCACGCCGCCCTGGTGTCGTCGGAGGTGATGCCGCAGTCGACGATGGTGAAGCCGCGGACGCCGTCGATCTCGTCTTCGAACAGCCACAGGTTGATGTGATCGAGCGCGAACGGCAGCCGCATCCGCACCCAGTGCACGCCCGGCCGCAGTTCGGTCGCGGCCCCGAGCGCCGGCACCTCCGGCCACGGATAGACGAGTTCGTGTTCGAGCGGATTCATGTCGCGGGCGACGGCATCAGCCGGATGCCGCCACGGCGCCGCGCAGCGGCTCGACCAGATACGCCGATCCGGTCCGTCCGCCCGCCAGCGGCACCCGCAGCGGGCGCAGCCGCTGGTGCGGCTCGACTTCCGCCACCTGGAGCAGCGACCCGAGCTGCGACGACAGCAGGACCTGACCGGGCTGCGCCGCCCCGGCCAGTTCCTGCGCCTGCGCCAGGCCGCGCTCGGCGGCGCGCGGCTGGCCTTCGGCATCCACTTCCTTGACCAGCGAGGCGTAGCCGAAGCGCAGGTTCGGCGGCCTGCGCGCCATCGCCGCCCGGCAACCGTACAGGACCAGCTGCCCGCCGTCGGCGTCGAAGCGGACGAAGGTCGCGTGGCGGTCATCGTGCGCCAGGACCGTGGCGCCGTAGCGGCGCACCCACTCGAGCACGTCGTCGATGGCAGCGGGATCCGGTTCGCCGGCGACCACGCAGCCGGCGATGTGGAACGAGGCGTTCGATCGAGTCATCGTTGTTGTCGTTGAAGAGGCGGCCGCCGCATCCCCCACGGCTCCTGCGGGCCGGCGCATGCATTATCGTCGCTCCGCGCGAGTCGGCGCGCCGGCCGCCGGATGCATCCGCCCATGCTGAAGACCATCCTCGACTTCTTCGACCGCAACATCGGCCAGGCGAGCGGCCCGACCGGCGACGAACACCGGCTGCAGCTGGCCACCGCGGCGCTGCTGGTCGAGGTGGTCCGCGGCGACGGCGGCATCGACGACGCCGAGCGCGAGGCGCTGCACGACGCCATCGGCGCCAGGTTCGAGCTGGCGCCGGAGGAAGCGGCGGCGCTGGTCGAGCTCGCCGAGCAGGAAACGCGGCAGGCCAACGACACCTACCAGTTCACGTCGCTGATCAACCGCGGTTTCACGCCGCCGCAGAAGCTGCGCCTGGTCGAGCTGATGTGGCGGATGGCATACGCCGACGCCACCCTGTCGGCGCACGAGCAGCACGTGCTGCGCAAGGTCGCCGAACTGCTGCACGTGCCGCACGGCGACTACATCGCCGCCAAGATGCGGGCGCGCGACGCCGCTTCCTGACGACGAGGCCCCGACGATGCCGGAACGAATCGACATCGACCGTCTGAGCGAAGCCGAACTGGTCGACCTGAACCGCCGCATCGTCGAGCGGCTGCGCTTCCTGCGCCAGATGCAGGCGCACCGGCAGATGCTCGAATTCAGCGTCGGCGACCGCGTCTCCTTTCAGCCGCCGGGACGCGAGCGGCTGTTCGGCGTGCTGACCCGCTACAACAGGAAATCGGTGACCGTGATCACCGAAAAGGGCGAGCAGTGGAACGTCGCCCCGGCGTTGCTCAGCCGCGTCGTCGACAGCGGCATCATCGACGCCGAACCGTTACCGCGCCGCTGACCCCGCTTCCGCGCCGGGTCACGAGGCGGCGGCGACGATCGCCAGCAGCTCGGCGCCGTAGTTGGCGAGCTTGCGTTCGCCCAGCCCGGGGATCGCGCGCAGCGCCTCCGGACTCGCCGGCCGCGCCTGCGCGATCGCCCGCAGCGTGCTGTCGTGAAACACCACGTAGGCCGGCACGCCGTGGGCGCGGGCGACCTGCGCCCGCCAGTCGCGCAGGCGCTCGAACACGGCCGCCTGCCCGACGCCGAGCGCGACCTCGGCGCGCGATGCCTCCTGCGGCCGCGACTTCTTCGGCCGCGCGCGCACCGCCGCCGCCTGCCGACGCAGCTCGATCCTGCGGCTGCCGCGCAGCACGGCGCGGCTGGATTCGGTGAGCCGCAGCACGTTGAAGCGCTCGTAGTCGACGTCGACCAGGTGCTGCGCCACCAGCTGCCGCAGCAGCAGCCGCCATTCGGCCTCGGCGACGTCGGCGCCGATGCCGAAGGTGCTCAGCTCGTGATGGCCGAACTTCTTCACCTTGTCGGTGAGCCTGCCGCGCAGCACGTCGACGATGTGGGTGGCGGCGAAGCCGAAGCCGCTCGCCTGCCGGCAGCGGTAGATGCACGACAGCAGCTTGCGCGCATCCTCGCTGGCGTCGCGCACCTGCGGCGGCGCCAGGCAGTTGTCGCAGTTGCCGCAGGGGGGGCTTTCCTCGCCGAAGTAGGCGAGCAGCCGCACGCGGCGGCAGTCCGCCGCTTCGGCCAGCCCCAGCATCGCATCGAGCTTGGCGGTGGACAGGCGCTTGTAGGTCTCGTCGGCGCCGGACAGCTCGATCAGCCGCCGCTGCTGCACCACGTCGGCGAGGCCATAGGTCATCCAGGCGTCGGCAGGCAGCCCGTCGCGGCCGGCGCGGCCGGTCTCCTGGAAGTAGCCCTCGATGCTCTTCGGCATGTCCAGGTGGGCGACGAAGCGCACGTCCGGCTTGTCGATGCCCATGCCGAAGGCGATGGTGGCGACGATCACCTGCCCGTCGTCGGCCTTGAAGCGGCGCTGGTTCTCGGCCCGCACGGAGGCGTCCAGGCCGGCGTGGTAGGGCGCCGCGGCGATGCCGTGGGCGACGAGGAAGGCCGCCACCTCCTCGACCGTGTTGCGGGCGAGCGCGTAGACGATGCCGGCCTCGCCCGGATGCTCCTCGGTGATGAAGCGCAGCAGCTGCTCGCGCGGCTCGCGCTTCTCGACGATGCGGTAGCGGATGTTCGGCCGGTCGAAGCTGGCGACGAACACGCGCGCATCGACCAGCAGGCGCTCGACGATCTCGCGCCGCGTCGGCACGTCGGCGGTGGCGGTCAGCGCGATGCGCGGCACCCGGGGCCAGCGTTCGCGCAGCAGCGCGAGCTGGCCGTACTCGGGCCGAAAATCGTGTCCCCACTGCGACACGCAGTGCGCCTCGTCGATGGCGAACAGCGCGATCGCGCACTCGTCGAGCAGCCGCTGGCAGCGCTCGGTCAGCAGCCGCTCCGGGGCGACGTAGACGAGGTCCAGGTCGCCGCGCCGCATCGCCGCCTCGACCGCCGCCGCCTCGCGCGCCGACAGGGTCGAGTTCAGGTACGCCGCCCGGACGCCGAGTTCGCGCAGCGCCGCCACCTGGTCGGCCATCAGCGCGATCAGCGGCGAGATCACCACGCCGACGCCGTCGCGGGTGAGCGCCGGGATCTGGTAGCAGACCGACTTGCCGCCGCCGGTGGGCATCAGCACCAGCGCGTCGCCGCCGCCGGCCACATGGTCGATGACCTCGCGCTGGAAGGCGCGAAAGGCATCGAAGCCGAAGACCTCGCGCAGCACCGCCAGTGGATCTCGCCCGCTCATGGGCGGGGAGGTTAGCAACCGCCCGGCCGCTGCCCGTCGGGCGGCGGTCCGGCGCGACGGACTGCCGATCCGCATGGCTGGAACGCGCGCCGCGGACCCAGGTGCAGGCTACGATCGGCGCCGATTCCAGGAGCCCGCGCATGACCACCGAAGCCATCGCCCCCGAGGCCGAGCCGTCGAGCACCGACTTCAGCATCGCCTGGGTCGCCTACGTGCTGCAGGCCACCGGGGCGCTGGGCTTCGTGCTCGGCCCGCTGGCGGGAGTGGTCATCAGCTACACGCGCCGCAATGCCGCCGACGCCGGCTACATCGCCTCGCACCATCGCTGGCTGATCCGCACGTTCTGGTGGACGCTGCTGTGGTACCTGGTGTGCCTGGCGGTGATCCTCGGCGGCGCCTGGCCGATCCTGGGGGAGATCATCGCCGAGGCGATCCGCACGCACGGCGAGGCGACCGAGTTCAGCTTCGGTTTCGCCTGGGAGGCGCTGTTCGCCACCGTCGGCGCGGCCATGGCGGGCGGGCTGGGCATCGTCGTCGTGTGGATCTGGAACATCTACCGCATCCTGCGCGGCGCCTTCCTGCTTGGCGACCGCAGCCCGGCGCCGTAAGGGCGCCGCCGGACCGGCGCGGCTACGATTGGGGCTTGCCGTCCCGACCGGGAGCAAGGCCCGATGCGGTTCAAGGTCCTGAATCCGAACTACGAGCCGCGCGTGCGCGCCTCGTTCGCGCGCCAGGCGGCGATGACGCTGATCGGCGCCGTCATGACGCGCGTCGAGCCCGGCCGCTGCACGATCGAGCTGCCGGTGCGCGACGACCTCGGCCAGCAGCACGGGTTCGTCCATGGCGGCGTGGTCGGCATGATCGCCGATTCGGCCGGCGGCTACGCTGCCTTCACGCTGATGCCGGCGGACGCCTCGGTGCTGACGGTCGAGTACAAGATCAACATGCTGGCGCCGGCCCGGGGCGAGCGGCTGATCGCCCGCGGCGAGGTGCTCAAGCCCGGGCGGACGCTGTCGATCGTGCGCGCCGACGTGACCGCGCTCGACGGCGGCCGGGAGACGCCGATCGCAGCGATGCAGCAGACGCTGATGGTGATGCACGGCATGGACGACGAACCGCGGGTCTGACCGCGGCGGCGCGACGACAGACGAGGAGACCCGATGCAGCAGCTTCCCGGAATCGACTTCGCCCTCGGCGAGGACATCGAGGCGCTGCGCGATGCGGCGCGCGACTTCGCGCAGGCGGAGATCGCGCCGCGCGCGGCCGAGATCGACCGTACCGACCAGTTTCCGATGGACCTGTGGCGCAAGATGGGCTCGCTCGGCGTGCTCGGCATCACCGTCGCCGAGGACTACGGCGGCGCCGCAATGGGTTACCTCGCCCACATGGTGGCGATGGAGGAGATAAGCCGCGCCTCGGCCTCGGTCGGCCTGTCCTACGGCGCGCATTCGAACCTGTGCGTCAACCAGATCCACCGCAACGGCACCGAGGCGCAGAAGCGCAAGTACCTGCCCAAGCTCGTCTCCGGCGAGCATGTCGGGGCGCTGGCGATGAGCGAGCCCGGCGCCGGCAGCGACGTCATCTCGATGAAACTCACCGCCCGCGACATGGGCGGCTATTACCTGCTCGACGGCACCAAGATGTGGATCACCAACGGCCCCGACGCCGACACGCTGGTGGTCTACGCCAAGACCGAGCCCGAGCTGGGAGCCCGCGGCGTCACCGCCTTCCTGATCGAGAAGGGCATGAAGGGATTCTCGGTCGCGCAGAAGCTCGACAAGCTGGGCATGCGCGGCTCGCACACCGGGGAGCTGGTGTTCGACAAGGTCGAGGTGCCGGCGGAGAACGTCCTCGGCGAGGTCAACGGCGGCGCCAGGGTCCTGATGAGCGGCCTGGACTACGAGCGCGCGGTGCTCGCCGCCGGCCCGATCGGCATCATGCAGGCGGTGATGGACAACGTCGTGCCGTATATCCACGACCGCCGGCAGTTCGGACAGTCGATCGGCGAGTTCCAGCTGATCCAGGGCAAGCTCGCCGACATGTACACGACGCTGCAGGCGGCGCGCGCCTACTGCTACGCGGTCGGCAAGAACCTCGACGCGCTCGGCCGCGAGCACGTGCGCCGGGTGCGCAAGGACTGCGCCAGCGTCATCCTGTACTGCTCGGAAAGAGCCACCTGGATGGCCGGCGAAGGGATCCAGATCTTCGGCGGCAACGGCTACATCAACGACTATCCGCTCGGCCGCCTGTGGCGCGACGCCAAGCTGTACGAGATCGGCGCCGGCACCTCCGAGATCCGGCGCATGCTGATCGGACGCGAGCTGTTTTCGGAGACGATGTGA
>CAYLZU010000002.1:5091-31554 GCA_964388005.1 uncultured Burkholderiaceae bacterium | reverse complement strand
CGCCCGTTCGTCGAAGCGTGGCGCCGGCGGCATCGGCGGCGGCGCCGCCGCGCCGGCTTCGAGCCCGCCGGCGGCGAGAGAGGCGATCTCGGCCAAGCCGATCGGCGCGTGAGCGACGGCGTGACCGCGACGGCGCAGTTGGTGCAGCGCCGCCTCGGTGGCAAAGCGGTAGACGACGATTGCCCGCCGGGCGCCGACCTGCGCCGCCAGCGTCTCGACGAGATCGACGGTGTCGTCGCGCAGCGCCGGCAGTTCGATCGCCAGCACGTCGGCGCGCACGTCGCGCAGCGCTTCGGCCGCCTGCGTGCGGTCGGCGCAGGCCGCGACGATGTCCAGCGCTGCCGCATCGGCGGCCGATGCCTGGGCGCAGAGCGCCTCGCCGACGATTGCCACCCTCGGCGACCTGGGCGGCGCGGCGCGCGCCTCGGTGCCTGACGCGCCCGCGGCAGCGCGCATCTCGTGCAGCGTCTCCTGCGGCAGATGCGCCAGGGTCCCGATCGGGTGGCCGAGATCGACCAGCGACTTGATCAGCGCCAGACGGCGGACGTCCTCGGCGGCGTAGCGGCGATGGCCGCGGGCGCTGGTCTGCGGTCCGACGATCCGATAGCGACGCTCCCACATCCGCAGGGTCGCCACCGGGATGCCGGCGAGCCGCGCGGCGGTGCCGCTGCGGTACGTGGCGGCTGCAGGCTGTTCATGTATCTGTTTTGTCACCCTAAATAGCTCCAAATGAGTCAGGATGTTCAGTAAAAGATCGGATTTTCCCTTAAGCGCAGCGGTATTGTCCAGTAAAAAGCTTGACACGATCGACGAAGCTCGGATATTGTCTTGGACATAGTTTGGTCAGTTGTGAATTCTGGAGTTCGCGCCATGTCGTCGTATCGAGTTTCGATGGTCACGCACGGCTCTGCCGGTGACATGGGCGCGGGCAACTGCGGCGACTTGTCGTGCGTTGGCGCGGCGAGCGCCGAACGGGGATAGCCATGCCGGCCGATGCCTGCACCGTGTACTTCGATGGCGCCTGCCCGTTGTGCCGGCGCGAGATCGCGCACTACCGCCGTGCCGCCGGCGAAGCCGGGATCGACTGGGTCGATGCGTCGGCCTGCCCGCTTTCAGAGCTGGGTGGCGACCTGCCGCGCCAGGCGGCGCTGTCGCGCCTCCACGTGCGGCTTGTCGATGGTTCGCTCGTTGCCGGCGCCGCAGCGTTCGCGGCGATCTGGGCGCGGCTTCCAGGGTACTCGTGGCTGGCGGCGCTTGCCGCGAGACGGCCGGTGATGGCGGCGATGGAGATCGCATACGCCGCCTTCCTCCGCCTGCGCCCGTTGTGGCGCCGCGCCGAACCGGCGGCTGCCGTTCTGCCGCGCGAGGTCCTCGGTGATCTGCGCACGGACCACCTGGCCGAGGCCGGCGCGGTCCAGATCCACCGCGGCATCCTGGCGCTGACCGACGATGCCGATCTGCGCGCCTTTGCCGCCCGCCGCCTCGCCATCGAACACCTGCACCTGCGGCGCGTCCGTCGCTGGCTGCCGTCGGGCGAGCGCAGCTGGCTGCTGCCGTTGTGGCGTGCCGCCGGCTGGCTGACCGGCGCCGTCGCGGCGCTGCTCGGCCCGCGGGCGGTCCTGGCCACCGTCTCCGCGGCCGAACGCTTCGTCGACCGCCGCTACGCGGCGCAGATCGAGCGGCTGTCCGCGCACCCTGAGCTGTCGGAGCTGCGCGCGGCGCTCGCTGCCTGTCGCAGCGATGAGTTCGCCCGGCTCGACGCGCGGCAGTGCCTGCGCGCGCGGAGCCGCCTGCTCGGCCGCGGCAGGGCAGCCGTCGTCGGCAAAGGCTCGGAACTGGCGGGCGCCACCGGCCGGGGCCTGTCATGAAGGCGGAAACGGTGCTCGTGGCGGGCCGCCCCGAACGCTCACCGAGGAGCGCCGAGCGAGCCGTGGCTGGCATCGGATCGGAAATCGACCGCTTCAACCGCCTTGCCGCGACGTGGTGGGACCGGCGCGGGCCGATGCGGCCGCTGCACGAGGTCAACGCGTTGCGCGTCGACTATCTGCTGCGCCTGATCGAAGGCCGCTTCGGGCGCCGCGGGCAAAAGCTGTCGAGCCTGCGCGTGCTCGACATCGGCTGCGGCGCCGGACTGGTGTGCGAGCCGCTGGCGCTGCGCGGCGCCCAGGTCACCGGCGTCGACGCCGCCGAAAAGAACATCGCCGCCGCGCGGGCGCACGCGGCCGGCAGCGGCATTGCCATCGACTACCGCGCTGGAGATCCGGAGCGCGCGCTTGCCGTCGAGGAACGGTTCGACGTCGTGCTGCTGCTCGAAGTCGTCGAACACGTCGACGACGTCGCCGGTTTTGTCGCCGCCGCGGCGCGGCATGTCGCCCCCGGCGGCCTGCTGGTCGCCTCGACCATCGACCGGACGCTGAAGAGCTTCCTGTTCGCCATCGTCGGCGCCGAGATCGTCTTTCGCGTCCTGCCGCGCGGCACCCATCGGTGGCGGCAGTTCGTGCGGCCGGCGGAGCTCACCGGCGCGGCGCGCGCCGCCGGGCTGATGCCGCTGGATCTGCGCGGCATGCGCTACCTGCCGATCGTGCACCGCGCCTCGTGGATCGGCGACACCTCGGTCAACTACATCGCCGCGTTCGCGCGGCCGGACGCCGCGGCCGTTGCGCGCGGTTGATGTCTTACTGGAAAACGACATGGGACTGCTCACCAAACTGCCTGGCTCCAGGCGCTTGCATGTTGTCCTCCGCGCTGCGCGCTTCGGAGTGAGCGCTTGGGGCGGCCCGGCGCGCTCACCGGCGGGGCTCGAATGGGTCCTGCTGAAGAAACTGCCGCTGATCGCCGTCGCCGGCACCGCGGCTGTCGCCGTCGTCGCGGCCGCCGCGTGGCTGCTCGCGGCCAGCGACCCGGCATCGCAGAAGCTGGCGACGACGGCGCTGATCGCGGCCGCGAGTGCCGTGGTGTTGCACTGGACCGCCGTGTTCACGCTGGCGCTGGCCTGCGTGATCGTGCTGATTGCCAAGGGGCCGGCGTATGTCGCCGATGCCTATCCGCTGATCGATTCCGACCGGCCTGCCCGCTAGGCCGCCTCTCACCAGAAGGAGATCACCATGACGTCCCGCCGCAAGTTCGTCCTCGCCGTGCTGCCGGCGGCAGCACTTGCCGCCGCCGCAACGCGACCTGCCTCGGCCCAGCAGCCGGCAAGACTGCAGGAAACCGATGCCGCCGCCGTCGCCCTCGGCTACAGGCACGACGCCACCAAGGTCGACAAGGCCAAGTCCCCGACCTTCGCGCCGGGCCGCAACTGCGCCAACTGCGGCCTCTTCGCCGCCAAGGGCAGCGAGGAGTGGGCGCCGTGCGCGGCGGTCGGCAACAAGCTCGTCAATGCCAAAGGGTGGTGCGCCGCCTGGGTGAAGAAGGCGTGATGCTCGTCCCGACGCCGGCAAGTCCAGGCGCTGCGGCGCGACGCGCCGGGGCCAACGCCCCAGGCGGCAGCGCGGAGGCATCGTCGTGAGCGAGCCGATTGCCCTCGTCACCGGCGCCAGCGGCGGGCTGGGCCGCGCCGTCGCCGCGCGCCTTGCCGAGGCCGGATGGCGGCTGGCGCTGGTCGGCCGCTGCGCCGGCCGGCTCGAGAGTGTCGGTCCTTCGGATGCGCTGCGCGTCGAGGCCGATGTGTCGAGCGGCGACGGCGCCCGCGCCGCGGTGGCCCGCTGCGTGCAGGCGCTCGGCGTGCCCACCGCGCTCGTCAACTGCGCCGGCGCGCCGCTGATCGCGCCGCTTCACCGCACGCCCGAGGCCGCCTATCGCGCCTGCCTCGGTGCCAATCTCGACACGGCCTACTTTTCCCTGGCGGCCTTCGTCGAAGCCCTGCGCGGCGCGCAGCAGCCCGGCGCGGCGGTGCTGGTGTCCTCGGTCGTCGGCCACATCGGCGTCGCCAATCACGAGGCGATCTCGGCCGCCAAGGCCGCCGTCGCCGGGCTCGTTCGCGCCGCGGCCGCCACCTATGCGCCGAGCCGCATCCGCGTCAACGCCGTGTCGCCCGGCTTCATGGACACGCCGGGCACGGCGGCGCTGATCGCCAGCGCTGCCGCGCGCGAAGGCTTCGCGCGGCAGTACCCGCTCGGCGGCATCGGCGAGCCGGACGAGGTCGCGCAGGCCATCGCCTGGCTGCTGTCGCCGGCGGCGGCGCGCATCACCGGCCAGGTCCTGCCCATCGACGGCGGCTTCACGGCCGTGCGTCCGCTGGTGCGATGACGCCGATGCCGACGCCGTCAGTTGCTTCTCGCGGCCGCACGGCGTGCCGCTGCCTCATCCGCGCGCGCCGAGGTGCGCCGCGATCTTTTTCCCATCCGCGGCGACCGCCGCGTTTTTGTCAGTCCCTCAACCGCAACCCAGGAGTCACACCATGAAGCTCAAGTCCACCCTCACCGCCGCCGTCGCCGCCTGCATGCTGACGTCGACCCCGCTGGTCGCCTTCGGCTACGGCAACATGGCCGGCACGACCAGCGCCGCGCCGGCCGCGAAGTCCGACATCGTCGACACCGCCGTCGCCGCCGGCCAGTTCAACACCCTGGCCAAGGCGCTCGCCGCCGCCGGCCTGGTCGACACGCTGAAGGGCCCGGGCCCGTTCACGGTCTTCGCGCCGACCGACGCCGCGTTCGCCAAGATCCCGGCCGCCCAGCTCAACGCCCTGCTCGCCGACAAGGCGGCGCTGACCAAGGTGCTGACCTACCACGTGGTCGGCGGCAAGGTGATGGCCGCCGACGTCAAGAGCGGCGCGGTGAAGACCGTCGAGGGCCAGTCGTTGAACATCGTCGCTTCGCCTGCCGGCGTGACGGTCAACAACGCCAAGGTCATCAAGACCGACATCGCGGCCACCAACGGCGTGATCCACGTGATCGACACCGTCGTGCTGCCGAACTAAGGCGATGATCGAGGAAGCCGGGGCGGTATCGCCCGGCTTCCTTCCCCGACCGACCACGCATCTCGCGCCCGCGTCGCCGATCAATGCGGCTGCGATTCGGCTTCTGCTGGCCGCGCCGGCATTGATCGTGGCGGAATTCACAAAGACGAAATGAACCCGACCCGCACCACGACGCGGGTACCGCCCGCATCCGCGCCGGCGCTGATCCTCGGGATCGGCGGCCTCGTTCCTTTCGTCGGACTCGCTTCGATGGCCGGGTTCGGGCCTGATCGCTGGCATGGTGACTCTCTGACAGCGCTCTCCTGCTATGGCGCGGTGATTCTTGCCTTCGTTGGGGCCCTGCACTGGGGCTACGCGCTGAAGCGGACCGCGCTCGAGGGCGCGGCATGGCGGCAGTACGCGTTCAGCGTGGCGCCGGCACTGCTGGCGTGGTTGTCATTGCTGCTTCCCGTTTCGACAGCGCTGCGTCTTCAGGCAGCGGGTCTGCTCATCTGCTACCTCTTTGACCGAAGTTCGGCGCGCGGCGACCCGGTGCCGGAGTGGTTTCTGAAGTTGCGTGCCGTGCTGACGGCAGTGGGTGCGGCATCGCTGGCCCTGGCGAGTCTTTCATGAGCGGGCCGCGCCCCGGCTTCAAGGGTCTCAAGGCTGCGCTGCCCGTGAAACCCTGCGCTCACTGCGGCCGGCCGATGAGCTGGCGCAGGGCCTGGGCGAAGAACTGGGACGAGGTCCGGTTCTGCTCCGACGCCTGCCGGCGCGGCAAGGTGGCGGCGGCGGGCGCCAGGCCGTCCGCGCGATGAACCGCCGCCCCCTGCGCCATCTGGTGCTCGTGCTCGGCGACCAGCTCGACGCCGCCGCCGCCGCCTTCGACGACTTCGACCCGACGCGGGACGCGGTGTGGATGGCCGAGGTGTCCGAGGAGTCGACGCACATCCTGTCGTCGCAGATGCGCACCGCCTTCTTCCTGAGCGCGATGCGTCACTTCGCCGCCGAGTTGCGTGGGCGCGGCCGGCCGCTGCACTACACCGTGCTCGACGACCCGGCCAACCGTGGCACGCTGGCCGCCGAACTGCGGGCCGCGATCGCCGCGCTGCGTCCGCAGGCACTGGTGATGACCGCCCCCGGCGACTGGCGCGTGCTCGCCGCGCTGCGCACCGTGGCGGCAGAGGCCGGCCTGGCGCTCGACGTGCGCGAGGACCGCCACTTCTACGCCACCGTGGGCGCGTTCCGCGACCATGCGCAGGGCCGCAAGCAGCTGCGCATGGAGTTCTTCTACCGCGAGATGCGGCGCCGCCATCGGGTGCTGATGGACAAGGGCGACCCGGCGCAACCCGAAGGGGGGCAGTGGAACTTCGACGCCGACAACCGCGAGAGCTTCGGCCGCGACGGCCCCGGTGCCGTGCCGCCGCCGCGGCGGTTCGCGCCCGACGCGATCACGCGCGAGGTGCAGTCGCTCGTGCGCACGCGCTTCGCTTCTCACCCCGGAAGCTGCGACGACTTCGGCTGGCCGGTCACGCGGGCGCAGGCGCTCGAAGCCCTCGCCTCCTTCATCGACGAGCGGCTGCCGAACTTCGGCCGCTGGCAGGACGCACTGTGGCCCGGCGAGCCGTGGCTGTGGCATGCGCAGCTTTCGGCGGCGCTCAACGTGAAGCTGCTGCATCCGCGCGAGGTGGTGGCCGCGGCCGAGGCGGCCTACCGCGCCGGTCGCGTGCCGCTCGCCAGCGCCGAAGGCTTCATCCGCCAGATCCTCGGCTGGCGCGAATACGTGCGCGGCATCTACTGGACGCAAATGCCGGCGTACGCCGAGCGCAACGCGCTCGGCGCCGAGGCACGGCTGCCGGCGTTCTACTGGAGTGGCGACACGCAGATGGCGTGCCTGGCCGACGCCATCGGCCAGACGCTGCGGCTTGGCTACGCGCACCACATCCAGCGCCTGATGGTGACGGGCCTGTACGCGCTGCTGCTCGGCGTGCGGCCGCAAGAGGTGCACGCCTGGTACCTGGGCGTCTACGCCGACGCGGTCGAATGGGTGGAGCTGCCCAACACGCTCGGCATGAGCCAGTACGGCGACGGGGGCCTGATGGCGAGCAAGCCCTACGCCGCGAGCGGCAAGTACATCGAACGCATGAGCGGCGGCAGCCTGTGCGCGCGTTGCCGCTACCGGCCGGCAGAGCGCAGCGGCGATCGTGCCTGCCCGTTCACGACCCTGTACTGGGACTTTCTGCTGCGCCACGAGGCGCTGCTCGCCACCAACCCGCGCATGGTGATGCAGGTGAAGAACCTCGCGCGCCTGTCCGAGGACGAGCGCGCGCGCATCCGCGCCCAGGCCGCGGCCCACCGCACCGAGGTGGGCGCCTGAATCCCATGAGCCCGCCGGGCCGCCCCTGGGGCGAAGGTCTGAAGCGCAAAGCGCTGAAGGTAATCCCGTGAGCGTGCCGCCGATCGCGTACGAACCGACGCCGGCCGCCGCGCTGGCGCGGCTCGAGGCCATCGATCCGGCCGCGTACGCGCGCACGCGCAACCACCTCGAAGGGGCAGTTACCGGAATCGGCCCCTACGTGACGCACGGCTTCCTGAGCCTGCCGCAGGTGCGAGATGATCTCGTCGCCCGCTACCGCCTGCGCGCCGACCACAAGCTCGTCTTCGAACTCGCCTGGCGCGAGTACTTCCGGCACGTCTGGGCGCACGAAGGTGATGGCATCCTCGGCTCGCTGCACGCCGGCCCGCTGCCCGAGTCCGCCTACTCGCGCGAGCTGCCCGCCGACCTGCGCCAGGCCCGCACCGGAGTGCCGGCCATCGACGCCGCGGTGCGCCAGCTCTACGCCACGGGCACGCTGCACAACCACGCCCGCATGTGGCTCGCGTCGTACGCGGTTCACCTGCGCAAGGTGCACTGGCGCACGGGCGCCGACTGGATGCTCGCGCACCTGCTCGACGGCGACCTCGCGAGCAACCACCTCTCGTGGCAGTGGGTGGCGGGCACCGGCAGCGCCAAGCCGTATCTGTTCAACGCCGAGAACGTGGCGCGCTACGCGCCGCGCGGCTGGCACAGCCCCGGCACGGTGGTCGACCGCTCGTACGAGGAACTGGACCGAATCGCGCGCACGCCGGTGGCGTATCCCGAGCCGCCGCCGGCGCTCGACGGCATCGACGCCGTCGACGAGCCGCCGCGCCACCCCGCGCCGCCGGCGAACTGGCAGAGCGCCTTCGAGACACCGGACACGGCACGGGTGGCCGGCCGCGACGTCTGGCTGATGCACCCGTGGCGCCTGGCCGATCCGCCGGCGACGCTGCCATCGGCGGACGGCAGCCGCCGACCGATCGTGCTTGCCGTGCTCGATCTCGACGCCCACAGGCGCTGGCCCTGGAGCGCACTGCGCTGGAAGTTCGTCGCGGCACGCCTGGTGCACGCGGCCGAGTTGCGCTGGTCGGCACCGGCGCGCGACCTCGTCGCGGCCCTGGGCGCTGCACGCTCGGTGCACGGCGTCGACGACCCGCATCTTTCGCCCGCGCTGCGCGCACTCCCCCTCTCCCCGGCGCCGCGGCTGTTTCCCGAGCCCTCGCGCCGCTGCCGCTCGTTCTCGGCCTTCTGGAACGCGGTCGGCGCCGCCGTCGCCGGCACGTGATCGTCGAAGCGAGGCGCTCGTGCGGCGCCCGGTTTGCATCGTGTGGAACCCTTGCCCTGCCGCGAGAGGCGCGGCGTCTTCAGAGCAGGGGCCGCAACGGCAGCAGTTGCAGCGCCTGCACCTTGGCACGCTTGGCCATCGCTGCGCGCTGGTCAGCGTCGTCGGTCGCGGTGTTCCAGTTGTCGCCGGAGCGCATGTCCAGCTCGATCGCCTGCTCCACCGTACGGGCGACGGCAGCGTCGCGGATCACCACGCCGACCTAGGTGTTCAGGTTCTCCGAGCGCGGGTCGAGGTTGAAGGTACCGATGTCGGCGATCTTCGAATCGACGACCATGCTTTTGGCTTGCAGCGACAGGACGGTGGCCTTGCCGGCGGCAGCCATCGAGTTGGGGCTTATGGCGATGCGAACGCCGCAGGCCCGCGCCTTGCCGAACAGTTCCAGCACACGGTCGCTCAGCACCAGGTAGGGCGACTGGATCAGGATCCGCTCGCGCGCGCCGTCGACCAGTGCCGCCAGCTTCGCCGCGGTGGCGCCGCCGTCAAGCGCGAACGTCTTGCCGTTCTTCCCCGGCTGGTCGCTGATGAACTCGACCTCGGCCCAGGCCGCCTGCGCGGCGATGCCGCGGAACGAGGCCGGGGTCGCTTCGATCGCCGCCCTCACCTCGAGGGCGAAGTTGGCCGGCGAGCGCGCTTACTCGTCCAGGTCGCGGTCGATCGCCCGCACCTCGGCATCGTCGACGCCAACTCTTTTCTGCATCAGGCCGAGGCCGCCATACAGCGTCTCGACCGCGGCTGCCAGCGGGCTCGCGCAGAGGCTACGGCCGCTCGCCCGCCTCGCCGGCCGCTGCGCCCGCGAGCCGTTGCGGCGCTGCTCCCATTGCGGCAGCGGGCACGGCGCGGGCCATGCAGCGCTTGTGCCGCTCCTCGACCCGGCGCGCGAACCACTCGGTGGTCAGCTTGCGGGTGATCTTCGGCGACGACAGGGTGATGTTCGGCACCACGGCCCTCGGCAGCGGCCGGCGCTCCGTTTTCTCCGCCAGCTCGAACACGCGCCGGTAGACCGCCGTCTCCTCGAAATCGCTGCCGTCGCCCTGCTCCAGCGCGCGGCGGATCGCGGCGTCGCCGATGCCGAGGTGCTTGCCGAGCGCGCGCACCGCCAGCTCGGTGGCGCCCGGCTTCGCGTCCGCATCGCCGCCGCGACGGACGAGGTCGCCGTCGAGCACCAGCGGGATGCCGGAGGCGAGGCTCGCCGCGTTCTGGAAGGCGGCATTGCGGCTGGCGTACTGGCCGGCGTTGTAGTCGGCGAAGCGGTAAAGCGGGCTGTCGTAGTTCGCCGGATAGGCGAGCAGATGGGCGATGCCGAAGTACATGCCGCCGCGGCGGGTGAAGACCTCGTGGCGGATCGAGCCCGCGACCGGATAGGGATAACCGCGCTCCTTCGCCAGCGCCTCGGCATAAGCGATGCTGACCTGCATCGGGCCGCCGGTGCGCACCGGATTGAAGCCGCCGAAGAGGCGGCCGCCCAGCGGCACCATGTCGGTGAAGTCCTCGAACAGGGCGCTCAGTTCCCTCTCGGTCTTCACCGCCGCGATGCGCTCCTCGTAACTCCTGCCGTCCGGAGACCGGATCTGGAGCGCCAGGTCGACGGCGAAGGCCGGCACGCCGTATTGGCCGGCGCGGCGGTCGATCTCGGCACGCGCGATCCTGCCGAGATTGGGAACGGCGGGATCGGCGCGGAAGGTCGACTCCTGCTCGGTCACCGCCAGCACGGCGCAGAGGTTCGATGCGCTCGCCTCGATGCCGAGCGCGGCGAAGGCGGCGTAGATGTCGGCGGCCCAGCCCTCGCGGTCGGCGACCTGCGAAGGCATCAGGCTCGCGATCTGCGCCCGTACCTCGGCCGGCCGCGGCGGCGGCTCGCCGAAGGGCTCGGTGGCGCAGCCGGCAAGGGCCGCGACGGCGGCCAGCGCCAGGCCGCCGAGCCCGGCGCGAAGTCGGGGCAGGCTGGCCATCAGTCGCGCAGCGCCAGCAGCAGCGGCTGGTGGTCGGAAGCGTCGGTCGTCACGTCGATCTCCACGGCGGCGATGCGGCGCGCGACGTCGGCCGTGACCGCGAAGTAGTCGCGGCAATGCCCGCCCATCGGCCACTGCCTGCGGTCGAACAGCCCCGTGCTCGGCGGGTGCGGTTCGGCGCCGCGCGCAACGCACCAGGCGTCCAGTAACGGCCCGGCGAACAGTTGCGTGTACTCGGCGTCGTCCGGCTTGAGGTTGAAGTCGCCGCACAGCACCAGCGAGGCCGGCCGCGGCGTCGGGTCATAGGGGCTCGGCCCGGCCTTCGCCGGCGCGGCTTCATTGGCGGCAACCTCGTCCTGCACCTGGCGCAGATGCGCGATCTGTGCCGCGCGGTGGGCGGCGGAGAAGTACTCCAGGTGCGTCGTCACGACCCGCAGCGGACCGAACGTGGTCCGCACCACGGCCTCGATCGCCTGCCGCTGCATGTGCCTGCTGCCGCCTTCCGCCGGATGCGGCAGCAGGTGGCGGAAGACCTGGAGCACGGGCAGCCGCGACAGCAGCGCATTGCCGAACTGCCGCCGGGTGCCGCGCCCGCCGCCGCGGTCGAGCCCGGCGCCGAAGAAGACCTCGTGGCCGGGAAAGAGCCGCCGCAGTTCGGCCGCCTGGTCGGCACCGCCGGCGAACGCCGGATCGTGGCGCGCCACTTCCTGGAAGCACAGCACGTCGGCGTCGCCCATCGCGCGGGCCACGCGGGCGATGCGCGCGAGGTCGAAGGCGCCGTCGCAGCCCAGCCCGCACTGGATGTTCCAGGTCAGGATCGCCGTCATGCCTTCACTTGATCCCCGCCTGCATGAACGACTGGATGAACTGGCGCTGGAACAGCAGGAACGCGACCAGCAGCGGCGACACCGCCATCAGCGTGCCGGCGCTGATCACCGCCCAGTCGACGCCCGATTCCGGGGCGCCGAAGATCGCCAGCCCCACGGTGAGCGGCCGCGTCTCGACCGAATTGGTGATCACCAGCGGCCACAGGAAGTTGTTCCAGTGGTAGCTCACCGACACCAGGCCGTAGGCGAGATAAGTCGGCTTGGCGAGCGGCACGTACACGCGCCACAGCACGCCGATGAAGCTGCAGCCCTCCACCCGCGCCGCGTCCTCCAGTTCGCGCGGCACGGTCTTGAAGGTCTGCCGCAGCAGGAAGATGCCGAAGGCGCTGGCCATGTACGGCAGGCCGATGCCGAGGATGGTGTCGACCAGCCCCAGCCGGGCCATGATGCGGTAGTTCTCGACGATCAGCACCTCCGGCATCACCATCAGCTGCACCAGCACCAGGCCGAAGGCGAGGTCGCGGCCGGCGAAGTCGAAGCGGGCGAAGGCGTAGCCGGCGAGCGTGCACAGCACGAACTGCGCCGCCAGGATCATCGTCACCAGGACCACGGTGTTCAGGAAGTAGCGCGGAAACGGCGCATAGGTCCACGCCCTGGCGAAGTTCTTCAGCGTCAGGGGCGCCAGCAGGTCGAAGCGGGTGGCGAACTCGGCCGGGTGCAACGCGGCCCAGAACGCATAGGCGAGCGGCGACAGCCACAACGCCGCCAGCAGCCACGCCGCGCCGGTCTCCAGCAGCGGGACCCGCGTGCCGAGGATTCTCATCGGTAGTGCACCCGCCGCTCGATCAGCAGGAACTGCAGCAGGGCGAGGACGGCGAGCAGCGCCAGCAGCACCACGGTGAGCGTGGCCGCGTAGCTGGTCTCGAAGAAGCTGAACGCCACCTGGTAGATGTAGTACAGCAGCAGGCTGGAGGCGTTGTCCGGCCCGCCCTTGGTCAGGATGAACAGGTGGTCGACCAGCTTGAACGAGTTGATGGTCGCGTTCACCAGCACGAACAGCGTGGTCGGCATCAGCAGCGGGAAGGTGACGCGGCGGAAGTAGTGCCAGCGCGAGGCGCCCTCGACCCTGGCCGCCTCCTCCAGCTCGGGCGGCATCGACTGCAGCGCCGCGAGGTAGAAGATCATGAAGAAGCCGGCCTCCTTCCACACCACCATCACCATCGTGCTGGCGAGCACCGAGTCCGGGTCGCCGAGCCAGTTGCGGCTCGGAATGCCGAACAGCGCGCCGGCCTGGTCGAGCAGGCCGATCTGCGGCGTGTAGAAGAAGAGCCAGATGTTGGCCACCGCGATCATCGGCAGCACGGTCGGCGTGAAGTACGCCATCCGCACCAGCGCCCGCGCCGGCAGCCGGTCGTTGACCCACAGCGCCATCACCAGGGCGATGATGATGGCGGTGGGAATGGTGCCGAGCGCGAACCAGAGGTTGTTGTTCAGCACCTTCCAGAAGATCGGGTCCTCGGCCAGCGAGGCGTAGTTGGCGAGGCCTACGAACCGGGACGGCCGCACCGCCGTCCCGGTGGAGAAGAAGCTGTCCAGCAGCGTCGCCGCCGCCGGGTAGTGCGTGAAGCCGATGAGCAGGATCGCGGCCGGCGTCAGCAATAGCCAGCCGTACACATGCTTCATCGATACGGCTTCAGCAGCCTGTCCGCCTCCTGTTGTGCCTGCTTCAGCGCGTCGGCCGGAGACTTCTGGCCGGTGAGCGCCGCCTGGATGGCGTCGTCGAGCAGCTTGCGCACGCGCCCGGTCTGGAAGGTCGACAGCTCCGGCGTCGCGTACTCGAACTGGTCGCGCGCCACCACCGCCGGCGGGAACGCCGCGGCGTATTCCTTCAGCTTCGGCGTCGCGTAGGCATCCGGCCGGACGGCGACGTAGCCGGTTGCCATGCTCCAGTCGGCGGCGCGCTCGGGCGCCGTCATCCACTTGACGAAGGCCAGCGCCGCCTTGCGTTCCTCCGGCGTCGTCTTCTTGAACAGGTAGAAGTTGCCGCCGCCGGTGGGCGAGCCGCGCTGCTTCGAAGCCGGCAGCATGGCGACGCCGAACGGGAACTTGGCGTTGTCCTTCACCGCCGTCAGGTTGCCGGTGGTGTGCCACATCATCGCCGTCTTGCCCTCGACGAACGCCTGCCGCAGCGTGCCCCACTCGACCGTGCCCTCGGGCATCACCTTGTGCTTGACGCCGAGGTCGCGCCAGTATTGCAGCGCCGCGATCACGTCGGGGTGCGCGTAGTTGGTGGCGTTGCCTTCGCGGTTCATCAGGTCCTGGCCGTTCTGCCGCGCGAAGGCCTGGAACATCCAGTACGGGTAGCCGGTCGACGGCACCATCACGCCCCAGCGGGTGACGTTGCCGGCGGCGTCCCTCTTGACCAGCCTGGCGGCCATCTCGGTCATCTCGGTCCAGTTGGCCGGCGGCCGCTCCGGATCCAGCCCGGCTTCCTTGAACGCCTCCTTGTTCCAGTACAGCACGATGGTCGAGCGCTGGAACGGAATGCCGTAAGCCTTGCCCTTGTAGGTGGCGTTCATCATCAGCGCCGGGTAGAAGGCCTTCAGCCAGGCCTTGTCCTCGGGCGTCGTGGCCACGTCGTCCCAGGCGACGATCACGTCCTGCTCGAGCAGCTCGTACAGGTCGATCGAGTACAGCACCGACAGCGGCGCCGACTGGCCGGCCTTCAGCGCCGCGAGAGCCTTGATGCGCGCGTCGTCGTAGTTGCCGGCGTAGATCGGATTGACCTTGATGTCGGGGTGCTCCTTCTCGAACTGCCGCGCGTAGCCGTCGATCACCTTGGTCAGCGGGCCGCCAACGGCGATCGGGTAGTAAAAGGTCAGTTCAGTGGCGGCGCGCGCCGGCAAACCCAGCGCGCACAGCCCGGCCAGCAGCAGTGCAGACAGCCATTTCATCGTCTTCCTCCTTCGCGTTTGCCCGCGCCGCCCTTCACCGCGGGAGGCGATCGAACGGCGGCGCGGGCCCTGCCAGAGACGAAACCATGGGCGAATTCCGTTTCACGCTGATTACGCCGCCTGCCGCAGCGCTTGACCGGAATCAACGCGCATCCCGCTGGCGGTATCGAACAGGTGCACCGAGGCGGGATTCCAGCCCAGTCGAACGGGCGCCCCGGCTTCGAGCCGCAGTTGCCCCGGCACCCGCAGCAGCAGCGACTCCTGGCCGATACGCGCGGTGACGATGGTGTCGGCGCCGTGGTACTCGGCGCTGGTGACTTCCGCCTGCACGCCGTCCGAGGCGACGAGCTCGACGTGCTCCGGGCGGATGCCGAGCGTCAGCCCCTTGCCGCGCCCGGCCAGCACCGGCTCCGGCGAGCCGCGGATCACCGCCCCGCCGGGGCCGTCGTCGAGGGCGACCAGGTTCATCGCCGGCGTGCCGATGAAGCGCGCCGCGAATAGGCTGCCCGGCCGCGCGTACAGCTCCTCCGGCGAGCCTTCCTGCACCACCCGGCCGTCGCGCATCAGCACCACGCGGTCGGCCATGCTCATCGCCTCGACCTGGTCGTGGGTCACGTAGACCACGGTCATGCCGAGCCGCTGCTGAAGCGCCCGGATCTCCACCCGCATGCCGTGGCGCAGCTGCGCGTCGAGGTTCGACAGCGGCTCGTCCATCAGGCAGATCCTGTTCTCGGCGACGATGGCGCGGGCCAGCGCCACCCGCTGCCGCTGGCCGCCGGAGAGCTGCGACGGCTTCCGTTCGAGCTGCTCGGAAAGGCCGACCAGCGCCGCCACGCGCGCCAGCCGCTCGTTGCGCTCGGCCGGCGGCGTGCGCCGCACCTTCAGCCCGAAGACGATGTTCTCCGCCACCGACAGGTGCGGAAACAGCGCGTACGACTGGAACACCATCGACACCCGGCGCTTGTCCGGATTCAGGCGCGTGACGTCGCGGCCGCCGATGAGAATGCGGCCCTCGGTGGGATCCTCGAGGCCGGCGATCAGGCGCAACAACGTCGACTTGCCGCAGCCGGAGGGCCCGAGCAGGACGAGGAACCTGCCTTGGTCGGCGCGCAGGCTGACGCCATCGACGGCGCGCACGGCGCCGTAACGCTTGGACACCCCCTCCAGAACGATGTCGGACATCGCCGCGGATTATGCTGCGGCCTGCCGCCCGCGGGCGCTTCGCGCATCCGGCGCCGTTTCGAGCACGCGCCCGCGGCCAATCCAACGAAGTCCAGATGAAACCCCTCGCCTCCGATCGAACCCGCAGCAAGCTCCCCCTGCTCGTCGTCGTCCTGACTCTCGTCGTTGCGCTGGCCGCCGTCGCGCTTTATCTGCGGCCGCGCTTCGAGTCCGAGCCGCCACGAATCACCCTCTCGCCGAGCGCCGACGTGCTCGGCTCGGCACCGATCGAGATCCAGGTCGCCGATGCCGGCGCCGGTCTGAAGTCGGTCACGGCAACGCTCTCGCAGGGCGGCACCGACATCAGTCTGGCCGGCGAGCAGCTCGCCCAGCCCGCCGGCGAGAAGAACATCGCGGTGGCGCTGGCGAAGCTCGCCGGCGTGAAGGAGGGGCCGGCGGTGCTGCGCGTGGCCGCGCGCGACGCGGCGCTGTTCCGCGGCAACGAGGTGGTGCTGGAGAAGAACGTCACCATCGACAGAACGCCGCCGACGCTCGAACTCGTCGCCGACGACCGCTACGTCAACTTCGGCGGCGTCGGCGTGATCGTCTACCGGGCCTCGGCCGACACCGCCACGAGCGGGGTGAAGATCGGCGGGCACTTCTTCCCGGGCTTCGCCGACCAGGTGAAGGACCGCCCCGACCACTTCCTCGCCTTCTTCGCCCACCCCTACGACACGCCGCCGGAAGCGCGGCCGACCCTGGTCGCCACCGACCGCGCCGGCAACACGCGCGAGCTGCGGCTCGCCTACGAGCTGAAGGACGTCCGCTACCGCAAGAGCACGCTGCCGGTGTCGGAGAGCTTCGTGCAGAACAAGGTGGCGCCGCTGGTGATCGACGCCGGCGCGCGGCAGGGCGCGCTGAAGGACGTCTTTCTCGCCGTCAACAAGCGGCTGCGCCAGGAAAACGAGGACCGCATCGCCGCGATCACAGGCAAGGCGACGCCGAAGATGCTGTGGGACGGCGCCTTCGTGCAGCTGAGCAACTCGAAGGTCGAGGCCAACTTCGCCGACCATCGGACCTACACCTACAACGGCGACGTGATCGACACCGCGTATCACCTCGGCTACGACCTCTCGGTGACCAAGAACTACCCGGTCGAGGCGGCCAACGGCGGCACCGTGGCCTTCACCGGCGACCTCGGCATCTACGGCAACACGGTCATCCTCGACCACGGCCTGGGCCTGTTCACGCTCTACAGCCACCTCAGCGCGATCGACGTCAAGGAAGGCGAATCGGTGACGAAGCGGCAGATCCTCGGCAAGACCGGCGAAACGGGGCTCGCCGCCGGCGACCACCTGCACTACGGCGTCTATCTCAGCGGCGTGGCCGTGCTGCCGGTGGAGTGGTGGGACCAGAAGTGGATCGACGACAACGTCACGCCGAAGCTGGGGGGGCTTAGCGGCCAGGAGATCGCGCAGGCGCAGCAGCCGGCGAAAGCGGCGAAGGCGGCCAGGCAGGGCGCGGGCAAGCGGCGGCGATAGCTCTCCGCCTCGCTCGCGGAGGGCCCGGCGACGGCGTCACTCCACGGTGACGCTCTTCGCCAGATTCCTCGGCTTGTCCACGTCCGTCCCGCGCGCTACCGCGGTGTGATACGCCAGCAGCTGCAGCGGCACCACGTGCAGGATCGGCGACAGGTCGCCGTAGTGCTCCGGCAGCCGGATCACGTGCACGCCTTCGCTTGAGTCGATGTGCGTGTCGGCGTCGGCAAAGACGTAGAGCTGACCGCCGCGGGCGCGCACCTCCTGCATGTTGCTCTTGAGCTTCTCCAGCAGCGCGTCGTTGGGGGCCACGGTGACCACCGGCATCGCCTCGGTTACCAGCGCCAGCGGGCCGTGCTTGAGTTCCCCCGCCGGGTACGCCTCGGCGTGGATGTAGCTGATCTCCTTCAGCTTGAGCGCCCCTTCGAGGGCGATCGGGTAGTGCAGGCCGCGGCCGAGGAAGAGCGCGTTTTCCTTGCGCGCGAAGGTCTCGGCCACGGCGATGATCTGCGGCTCCAGCGCCAGCACGCTCTGCACCGCCACCGGCAGGTGCCGTAGGCGGCGGATGTTGACCTGTTCGCGCTCCGGGCTCAGCCGCCCGCGCACCTTGGCGATGGCGTTGGCGAGCAGGTACAGCGCCGCCAGCTGCGTCGTGAAGGCCTTGGTCGAGGCCACCCCGATCTCCACCCCGGCGCGGGTGATGAACTGCATTGCCGTCTCGCGCACCATGGCGCTGGTGGCGACGTTGCAGATGGCCAGCGTGCGGTGCATGTCGAGGCTCTTGGCATGTTTGAGTGCGGCCAGCGTGTCGGCGGTCTCGCCCGACTGCGAAACCACCACCACCAGCGCGTTGGGATTCGGCACCGAGTGGCGGTAGCGGTACTCGCTGGCGATCTCGACCGTGGTCGGCACGCCGGCGATCGCCTCCAGCCAGTAGCGCGCCACCGAGCCGGCGTAGTAACTGGTGCCGCAGGCGAGGATCAGCACGCTGTCCACCCGCGGCAGCACGTCCACGGCCGCCTCGCCGAACAGCCGCGGCGAGATCTCGGCGATGTCGTCGATGGTGTCGGCCAGCGCCCGCGGCTGCTCGAAGATCTCCTTCTGCATGAAGTGGCGGTACGGCCCCAGTTCGACGGCGTTGGAGTGGCCGGAGACCGTGCGCGCCGGCCGCTCGACCTGGCGGCCTTCGCCGTCGACGACCCACACCCGCGCCAGCTGCAGGTCGACGACGTCGCCTTCTTCGAGATAGATGATGCGGTCGGTGGTGCCGGCGAGCGCCAGCGCATCCGATGCCAGGAAGTTCTCGCCGCGGCCCAGGCCTACCACCAGCGGGCTGCCCTTGCGCGCGCCGACGACGCGGTGCGGTTCGTCGCGGCAGAACACGGCGATCGCGTAGGCGCCGTGCAGTTCGCGCACCGCGCGCTGCACGGCCTCGAACAGGTCGCCCTCGTAGAGCTGGTCGATCAGGTGGGCGATGACCTCGGTGTCGGTCTGGCTGTCGAAGACGTAGCCGGCGGCGATGAGCTGGCGGCGCAGCTCCTCGTAGTTCTCGATGATGCCGTTGTGCACCAGCGCGATCCGCGCCCCCTTCTTCGCCGCGCCCGGGCCGGCGGAGAAGTGCGGGTGCGCGTTGTCGGTGGTCGGCGCGCCGTGCGTGGCCCAGCGGGTGTGGGCGATGCCGGTGAAGCCGGGCAGGTCCCGGGTCTGCTCCTCCAGCTCCGCCACCCGGGCGACGCTGCGCGCGCGCTTGAGCATGCCGTCGGCGTGCACCGCCACGCCACAGGAGTCGTAGCCGCGGTATTCGAGCCGCCGCAGGCCCTCGACCAGCACCGGAACGATGTTTCGCTGCGCCACGGCGCCGACGATTCCACACATGAGATCATCCCCAATATGAGTGACGACGGCCGCAGGCTAAGCCAAATCGGGCGGCAGATGCTTGCGAAGGACGCGCGATGTCGCAAGAATCTTGCGCGCGTCAGCGCCACCGAAATATCCTTTCGACAGGCGGCTTGGACTGAAGCATGAGCGGCCACCTGAATTACCGCAAACCCGTGGCTCAGACCCTTTACCGCGCAGGCGCGAGTTCCTGCTGCAGTTCCGGATGAAGCGAACTGAGCTCGACCCCACCGACCGCCGCCTGCTCACCCTGCTGCAGGACGACTGCGCGCTGACCAACGACGAGCTGGCCAACCGCGCCCACGTCTCGCCGGCGACCAGCCTGCGGCGCGTGCGCAGGCTCGTCGAGGCGGGCGTTATCGAGCGGCGCATCGCCATCGTCGACCCCGCCGTCGCCGGCGGCGTCACGGCGATCGTCGAGGTGACGCTGGAGCAGCAGACGGCGGAGCTGCTCGACCGCTTCGAGGCGCATGTGGCCGCGGCCGCCGAGGTGCAGCAGTGCTACCGCGTCGCCTCCGGGCCGGACCTCGTGCTGATCGTCCACGTGCCCGACGTCGCCGCCTACCACGCCTTCGCCCACCGCGTGCTCACCGCGCAGGCCAACGTGCGCAACGTCCGCAGCTTCTTCGCCGTGAAGCGCAGCAAGTTCGAGCCGAAGGTGCCGGTGTGACAGGCTGCTCCTGCCCACATCCCCGCGCAGGAGAGGATCCGGCGGCACCTGCTGTTGCAACACGAAAGCTCCGCCTTCGCGGGGGTGCACGTTTCCCTGGCAGCGCCGCTGCGAATCCTTGCGATTGCCGGTAGGGCGGTCACATGCCGGAACCGCTGAAGCATCGCTACTCGCCGCGCTACATCGCCGAAGTGGCCCGCGCCGTGCGCGCAGAAGAACCGCGCTTCGACGGCGAAGCCTTCCGGCGCAGCGTGCTCGGTCACAGCTGGCGCGGGCTCGAACTGAAAGCGCGGATGCACCGCATCGCCGCCGCGCTTCACGAACACCTGCCGGGTTGCTATCGACAGCAACTGGCGGTGCTCGAGCGCGCCGCGCCGCCGTTCGGCGGCTTCGAGGGCATGTTCTTCCCCGACTTCGTCGAGCAGTTCGGCCAGCATGACTACGAGGCGTCGATGGCCGCGCTCGAACACTTCACCCGCTACTCGTCGAGCGAGTTCGCGGTGCGGCCGTTCATCGCCGCCGAACCGCAGCGCACGCTGGCCCGGATGCTCGCCTGGGCCGGCGACGCCGACGAGCACGTGCGGCGCCTGGCCTCGGAAGGCAGCCGGCCGCGGCTGCCGTGGGGCATGCGGCTGCCGCTGCTGATCGCCGACCCGGCGCCGCTCGTACCGATCCTGCAGGCTCTGCGCGCCGATCCGAGCGAGATGGTGCGCCGCTCGGTCGCCAACAACCTGAACGACATCGCCAGGGACCACCCGGCGTTCGTGCTCGCTCTCGCCCGCCGCTGGCACGGCGAAAGCGCCGAGACAAACGCGCTGCTCAAACACGCTTGCCGCACGCTGCTCAGGCGCGGCGATCCCGGCGCACTGCGGCTCTTCGGCCACGACGACGGCGCGCAGGTGACGGTGGGCGACTTCCGCCTCGCGGCGGCGCGGCTGCCGATCGGCGCCACGCTGGGCTTCGGCTTCACCGTCACGCTGGCGCAGGACGCGCCGGCAAAGCTGCGCATCGAATACGCGGTCGACTTCGTCAAGGCCAACGGCAGCACCTCGCGCAAGGTGTTCAAGGTGGGCGAGCGCCAGTACGCCGCCGGCGAAACGGCGCGTCTCGAGCGGCGGCACCGCTTCACCGACTTCTCGACCCGGAAGCACTACCCCGGCGCGCACCGGATCGCGGTGATCGTCAACGGCGTCGAGCGCGCCGCGCGGACGCTGCGGCTGCTGGCCGCTGCGGCCTCTTAGATCGCCTGAAGCCGGACGTTCGACGGTGCATCGAGGAAGCTCGCCAAGGGTTCGACGCACTCCGGGTGCCGCATCAAAATTGATACTATCGACGGCGTGACTCGAAACCTGCCCACGCTGTCGGTTCGGTTCTATCAGGAGGGATCCGGCGCCGAGCCCGTTCGCAGCTGGCTGAAGTCCCTGTCAATCGAGGAGCGGCGAGAAGTCGGCAACGACATCAAGACGGTTCAGTTCGGATGGCCGCTCGGTATGCCGCTGGTGGACCATGTCGACCGCGAGATCTGGGAGGTTCGAACGCGCCTCGCCACCCGACTGGCAAGGGTTCTGTTTGCCCTGGAAGGCAGCGAGATGGTTCTGTTGCACAGGTTCATCAAGAAAGAGCGCACGACGCCCAAGCCGGACTTGAATCTGGCGCGACAGCGCCTGAAGGAACTACGGAGCGCACCATGAAACGCAATCCTCACCTCGGGTCCGACTTTGACGACTTTCTCCGGGAGGAAGGCATTCTTGACGAAGTTCAGGCGGTCGCGATCAAGCGCGTTCTGGCCTTTCAGCTCGAGCGGGGAATGAAGGCGAAGCAGTTGACCAAAACCGCCATGGCCAGGCGGATGGGAACGACGCGCGCCCAGCTGGATCGGCTGCTTGACCCGGACAATCCGTCGGCGACTCTGGCGACGCTGGTGAAAGCGGCCAATGCCGTGGGCAAACGGGTGAAGATTTCCCTCGTCAACGCATGATCAGGGGCGTGAACCGCCCAGGCATTCGAGGAGGCTCCTTCGCTTGAGAAGATGGAGCCGTCATGAGGAAATCCCCGAAATTCTGCCCCCGTGGCGTCGAGCGCGCCGCGCGGACGCTGCGGCTGCTGGCCGCCGCTCGAGCGCGGCTAGACTGGCCGCAGGGAAAAACGGGGAGAGACGATGGCCGCGACGGAGATCAACAACATGGCGGTGTTCTGCGATTTCGAGAACATCGCCCTCGGCGTCGCCGAGGAGAAGTACGACAAGTTCTCGATCAAGTCGGTGCTGGAAAAGCTGCTGGTCAAGGGCAGCATCGTGGTCAAGAAGGCCTACTGCGACTGGGAGCGCTACAAGAGCTACAAGGCCGGCATGCACGAGGCGGCGTTCGAGCTGATCGAGATCCCGCACGTGCGCCAGAGCGGCAAGAACTCGGCCGACATCAGGATGGTGGTCGACGCCCTCGACCTCTGCTACACGAAGGCGCATGTCGACACCTTCGTCATCGTCAGCGGCGACTCGGACTTCTCGCCGCTGGTGTCGAAGCTGCGCGAGAACAACAAGCGGGTGATCGGCGTCGGCGTCAAGGCCTCCACCAGCGACCTGCTGATCAAGAACTGCGACGAGTTCATCTTCTACGACGACCTGGTGCGCTCGGCCGAGGCGAAGAAGAGCGCAGCGAAGAAGGCGCCCAGGAAAGCGGCGGCGAAGGCCGCGACCTCGGCCGAGGCGAAGGGCGAGGCCGGGGCGAAGGGCGCCGAACCGAAGAAGCCCGAGCGCCGCCGGAGGGACGCGAAGGCCGCGCCGGCCGAGTCGGCGGCAGCCGCGCCCGCCGAGCCGGTGGCCGATAACGCCGCCGAGCACCGCCGCCAGGCCGCGATCGACCTGGTGCTCGAAACGCTGGAGGAACTGATCGAGGCGCGCGGCTCGGACGAGCGCATCTACTCGTCGATGGTCAAGCAGGCGCTGAAGCGCCGCCGGCCCGAGTTCAACGAGAGCTACCACGGCTACAAGGGCTTCGCCGCGCTGCTCGACGACATGGTCACCCGCGGCCTGCTGCAGGTGGCTAAGGACGAGAAGACGGGGCAGCACCTGGTCCGGTTGCCTGCGGGGGAGTGAAGCCCGCCTGGACTAGGTCGTCATGGTCGAGAAGGGCGAAGCATCGTCTGGCGCGTACGTTGCGGATCTGCCCGGCTGCATTGCCGTCGGCGAAAGTCGCGCCGAGGCGATGCAGGTGATTCGCGAAGTGATCGAGTTCCGTCTCGATCGACTCCGGGACGTTGACCACCCCGCGCTGCCGCCCTCTTCGTCCGTTGAACTCGTGAAGGGCGCCACCTGACCGAGGCGCCACTCGATCGGCGAAGTGTCGCTCCGCGCTCCGGACCTACGCGCGGCGGCGAAAGACGAACCGCCGCGACGCCGCGAAGTTGAACACCAGCCCGGCCACCGAGCCTACGGCGACACCGGCGAGCGGCACCAGCGCGTGCGCCGGCACCAGCGCCACGACCAGGCTGTAGCTGCCGTAGTTGACCAGGCCGCCGATGGCATTGGCGGCGAGGAACTTCGCCCATTGCCGCGCCGGCGCCGAGCCGTCGCTGTCGGTGAACGTCAGTTGCCGGTTCAGGTACCAGGTGCTCGTCGCGGCGACCAGGTACGACACCAGCCGGCCGCCGTACAGGCCGAGCCCGGCAACGTGCAGGCACAGATAGAGGACGGCGGAGTCGACGACGAAGCCGATGACGCCGACAAACGCGAAACGCGCGAACTGGCGGCGCACCGCGGCGTCGCCCGGCGCCGGCATCGTCAGCGCGCGCCGGTCGGGCCTGCCGGCTGGCGCCAGTGGCGGGGCACGGCGAGGTAGGCCATGCGCTTCATCTCCCGCCGGCCGACCGTGACCGTGTCGAGCACCAGGCCGCTGAACAGGCTGTGAAAGGCGAGCAGCATCACGCCGGTCGACAGCACCGCGGTCGGCAGCCGCGGCACCAGGCCGGTGCGCAGGTACTCGACCGCGACCGGCCAGGCCAGCACGATCGAAATCGCAGCCAGAACCGCGAACAGCCACGAGAAGAACTGCAGCGGCCGCTCCTCCTTCAGCAGGATGGCGATGGTCCTGAGGATGCGGAAGCCGTCGCGAAAGGTGCGCAGCTTGCTCGTCGAGCCCTCGGGCCGGTCCTTGTAACTGGTCGGCACCTCGGCGATCGGCATCCGCAGCTCGAGCGCGTGCACGGTGAGTTCGGTCTCGATCTCGAAGCCGCTCGACAGGGCCGGGAACGACTTCACGTAGCGGCGCGAGAACACCCGGTAGCCCGACAGCAGGTCGCCGATGCGGCTGCCGAAGATGAACTGCACGATCGAGGTCAGCAGCACGTTGCCGAAGCGGTGCCCCGGCCGGTAGGCGGCCCGGATGTCGGTGACGCGGGCGGCGTTGACCATGTCGAGCGACTCGGCCTCGAGCCGGTCGACGAGCCGCGGCGCGGCGGCGGCGTCGTAGGTGTCGTCGCCGTCGACGAGCACGTACACGTCGGCCTCGACGTCGGCGAACATTCGCCGCACGACGTTGCCCTTGCCCTGCAGCGCCTCGCCGCGGACGACGGCGCCGGCGGCGGCGGCCACGGCGCGCGTGTTGTCGGTGGAGTTGTTGTCGTAGACGTAGACCGTGGCGTCCGGCAGCGCGGCGCGGAAGTCGCGCACGACCGTGCCGATCGCCACTTCCTCGTTGAAGCAGGGCACCAGCACGGCGATCCGCAGCGGCGTGGACGGTACGGAATCCCGGTTCGTCGCCCCGGCGGCGGCCTCGATGCCTTGTACCACGTCGTCGGCTATGCCCATTCAGCTCATCCCGAGATGCAATCGACCGGCCGCTTGCGTCGAGGGGCGGTATCCCCTCGAAGGCCGGCCGGGTCGCCGGTCAACGGCCGCGGCGCGCCTGTTCGGCCGCGCTCCGGCCGCGCTCCGGCCGCGATCGGCATCGACGGCGGCGCCGTAGCTGCGGCGGGCCGATGGCACATGGCGAGCGGGCAGGCAACGGTCGGCCGTCTGGCGAAGGGCGAGACGATATCCGAAAGCGTCGCGGGGACGGGAACGGCCGCCTCGCTTGGCTCGGGCCGCGAAGCGCGCTCGGGGTGGGCAAGGCAATGCCGCTGAAGCACTCTTGGCCGGGAACGGCACCGAGCCGGGGCTTCGCGACCGTCGTTCGCGGTTATTCAGTCTCGCTTCGAAGTGCTCGCCGGCCGAACCCCGCGCGGCGGTCGGCTATCGTCGCCGGTCATGTCCGCCGTGCCTGCCCACGCGCGCCCCTGGTTCGCCTACGCCATGCTGGCCGCGTCGATGGCGCTGGTCAGCAGCTACGTGGCCCTGTCCAAGCCGCTGGTGGCGGCGATTCCGCTCTTCGCGCTCGCGTTCCTGCGCTTCGGCATCGCCGCGGTGGCAATGCTGCCGTGGTCGTTGCCGCGTGCCGATGAAGCGCCGCTCGCCGGGCGCGAGCGTCTGCTGCTGTTCGGAATGTCGTTCCTCGGCAATTTCCTGTTCTCGATCTGCATGCTGGCCGGGGTGAGCCTGTCCACGGCCACGGCGGCGGGGGTGATCATGGCGACCCTGCCGGCGGCGGTGGCGGCGGGGTCGCGCCTGTTCCTGCGCGAGCACCTGTCGGGCCGCGCCCTCGCCGCCATCGCGCTGGCGGTGGTGGGCATCGTGCTGCTGCAGTTCGCGCGGCCGGCGGGCGACGCGGCGCGCGCAGCGACGCTGCTCGGCAACCTGCTGCTGTTCGGCGCGGTGTTGTGCGAAGCGTCGTACGTGATCATCGGCAAGCGGCTGGCGCGCGTGCGCAGCCCGCTGCGGGTCTCGGCGCTGATCAACCTGTGGGGGCTGGCGCTGATGACGCCGTTCGGCCTGTGGCAGCTGGCGCGGTTCGACCTGGCGCAGCTCACGCCTGGCCTGTGGCTGCTGCTGGTGTTCTATTCCCTGGCGGCGAGCCTCTTCGCGGTGTGGCTGTGGATGACCGGGCTGCGGCACGTGCCGGCCAACCATGCCGGGGTGTTCACGGTCGCGTTGCCGATCGCGGCCACCCTGATCGGCGTGCTGGCGCTGGGAGAGACCTTCACGGCGTTGCATGCGGCCGCCCTGCTGCTGGCCTCGGCGGGGGTGGTGCTGATCGCCAGCGGCAGGCCGCAGCTCGCGTCAGCCGCGGGCGCTGCGCCACGGGCGGGGGCGCCGCGGCGGCCTTGATCGAAGAACGGGGTTCCGGCGCCGCGCCCGAGCGGCCGCGCCGCGCCGACCTGATCGCTCGGCAGGAAAGTCCCCCCGGAAGCGCCGTCTCGCTCGTTGCCACAGGCGAGAATTCGTCGCGCCGCAACGGCCGATCTCGCTCGCGCCCGTTCGCGGCGCTGCCAAGTCAGTCGCCCACCGGCTCCGCGAGCCCGGACTCCAGAACCTGCCGCGCTTCGTCGCGCAGCGCCACGGCATCGCTCCAGCCGAAACCCTTGGCGCGCAGCGGTTTGCCGATGCGCAGGGTCACCCGGGCCGGCCGCGGCAGCACGGCATCGGCCGGCAGCAGCCTGCGCGTTCCGGTGAGCACGGCCGGCACCAGCGGCACCTCGGCCTGGGCCGCGAGCACGAAGGCGCCCATGCGCAGCGGCAGCAGGCCCTCGGTCGAGCCGAACGTGCCTTCCGGGAAGAAGACCAGCGATTCGCCGGCGGCGAGGCTCGCCGACAGCGCCCGCGTGTCCTCGATGCTGCGTCCCGTGTCCGCGCGTTCGACGAACTGCGTCTTCAGGCTGCGTAACGGTCTGCCGGTGAGCCAGTGCTCACGCAGCTCGCGCTTGGCCACGAACGCGTAGCGCGGCGGCAGCAGCGCGGTCAGCACGATCGCGTCGAGGTAGCTGGCGTGGTTGCAC
>CAYLZU010000002.1:0-4991 GCA_964388005.1 uncultured Burkholderiaceae bacterium | reverse complement strand
CGATCGCGTCGAGGTAGCTGGCGTGGTTGCACGCCAGCACGAACGGCCCGGAGGGCAGGTTCCGTTCGCCTTCGAGGGTCAGCGGCACGCCGGCGGCGCCCAGCGCCGCGCGGGTCAGCCGCCGCGCCACCCGACGCCGGCGCTCCACGCCGGGAACAGCCAAGGCGCCCACCCAGCCGATTGCGGCAACGAAGATGCCGATCACCCAGGCCCAGAGGCCGAAACCGATCTCGACCGCGCGGGAGCCGGCATGGCGCAGCCGCGCCGCCGCGCCGCGCAGGCCGAGCCTTGCCAGCTGCAACCACACCGCCCGCGTGCCGGCGCCAAGGCTGCCGTCGAGGTACGCCTCGCGGGTGCCGGCGCGACGCAGCTTGCCGCTGGAGGTCTTCAGCACCGCTCCGGGCGGCACCAGCACCACGTCGTCGGCCGGACCGTCGATCAGCGTCGCCGCCAGCTCCTGGATGCGGCTCTTCAGCGCCTGCTGCCGCTGCGGGTCGGTCTCGCGAGTCTCGGCCACCACCACCACCCGCTCGGTCGCCCCGCGCGCGTCGGGCACGCCGAAGACGACCACGCAACCCTTGCGGATGCCGGGCAGTTCGCCGACCGCGGCCTCCAGTTCGAACGGGTGCAGGTTGTGGCCGGCGCGGATGATGAGATCCTTGTCGCGGCCGGTGACGAAGAGTTCGCCGCCGGCCAGATAGCCGAGGTCGCCGGTGTTGCGCCAGTCGCCGTCGAGCAGCTGCGCCGTGGCCTCGGGGTTGCGGAAGTAGCCGGCGGTGGCCGACGGGCCGCGGAACTGGATCCGACCCTGCTGCCGCTCCGGCAGCAGGCGGCCGTTGCGGTCGACGATGCGGATCTCGTAGCCGGGCAGCGCCGCGCCGCAGGCGACGATGGCGGCGGCCTTCGGGTGGCCTTCCGGCACCGACTCGGCGCGCCCGGTGAACATCAGCGCTTCGCGGTCGATGCGGTCGACGCGCATGCCGCGCCGCGGCGGCGGAAAGGCGAGGTCGAGCCCGCACTCGGCCAGGCCGTACACGGGCGTGATCGCGCGCGCGTCGAAGCCGTGGGGCGCCAGCCGTTGCGCGAAGCGCGCCAGCGTGTCGGCGCTCACCGCCTCGGCGCCATTGAAGGCCCAGGTCCAGCTCGACAGATCCAGCCCTTCGAGTTCGCGCTCGTCGAGCCGCGAAGCGCAGATCTCGTAGGCAAAGTTCGGCGCCGCCGAGATCGTGCCGCGGTAACGGTCGATCGAGCGCAGCCAGCGCGAAGGCCGGGCGAGGAAGGCCAACGGCGACATCAGCACCAGGTGCATGCCGTAGTACAGGCTCCCCATCCAGGCGCCGATCAGCCCCATGTCGTGATACAGCGGCAGCCAGGAGACGAACACCTCGCGCGGGCCGGCGCCGACGGCGCGGCCCATCGCCCGCAGGTTGGCGAGCAGCTGCGCGTGGGTGAGCATCACTCCTTTCGGGCTGCCGGTGCTGCCGGAGGTGTACTGCAGCAGCGCCAGGTCCCTGGGGTGGCGCTCGGCGCGCGCGGCGAGCGGCTCGGCGTCGAGTTCGTCCGGCGTCAGCACGTGGCGCAGCGCCGGCGCCAGCGGCTTCAGCAGGTGCGCCAGCGGCTTGGCCTCGGCGACGGTGACGAGCAGCGGCGCCTCGCAGTTGGAAAGGATCCCGGCCTGCCGCTTCAGGTGGTCTTCGAGCGCCGACGGGCGCGCCGGTGGATACAGCGGCACCGGCACGGCGCCGGCATACAGCGCGCCGTAGAACGCGACGAAGAACTCCAGCGACGTCGGCAGCATCAGCGCGCAGGTCTGCCCGGGCGCCAGGCCGTGCGCGCGCAGCGCCGCTGCCGCCTTCAGCGCCCGCCGGTGCAGTTCGCCGTAGGTGAGCGTTTCGCTGCGCTCGTTGTCGACCAGCAGCGTCGCGTGCATGCGCTGCGGATGCCGCGCCACATGCCAGTCGAGCACCTGGGTGAGCGTCGACGCGTCGTCGGGGCTGCCGGCGAACAGGGTCGCGACCTCGGCAGCGGCGGTCGGCCGGGGCGCCGCAGCCGTGGTGGGCGCGATATGGAGCGCCGCCAGGATCTCGCGCGGCGTGCCGACGCGGGCGAGGGCATCGTCGTCGAGCCGGCGGCCGAACGCCTGCTCGCAGCGCAGGTTCAGTTCCACGCGCGCGAGGCTGTCGATGCCGAGGTCCTCGGCGAGCCGGCTGTCGAGCGCGACCTGCGGCGGCGCCGCGCGCTGCGTCTCGGCCACCAGCGTCCGCAGCAGCTCGAGCAGCAGGCGCGCGCTGTCGTCGGGCGGGCCTGCGGGTGCGGCGGGTTGACGCAGGGCTTGGGCCATCTGGTCTCGTTAAGCAGAACGACTCGACGCGTTGCCGGCGGCGAGCATCGCGCCGCTCGGCGCGCCGCTGGCCGGGCCGGCGGCATGCCACGCGCGGCGTCGCGGCCGGGGCCGCGGCCTTCGCCGCCGTGACACCGCCGGCGCGGAAGCGCCGTGGCGCAGGCCGATCATCGCTTCCGCCACGGCGAACGGCAACGCAGACGGTACTCGTTTCTGCGCTGGCGCAAAGATCGGGGCTTTCGCCAGTCGCGTATCGTCGGCGGCCGCATCGTCCCGCCCCTTCCATGACCCTCGTTTCCCTGCTCGACGCCGAACTCGCCTATGGCGACCTGCCGCTGCTCGACGGCGCCGGCCTCACGGTCACCGAAGGCGAGCGCATCGGGCTGATCGGCCGCAACGGCAGCGGCAAGTCGTCGCTGCTCGGCGTGATCGCTGGGGCCGTCGCGCTGGACGGCGGCGAGATCAGCCTGGCTTCCGGCCTGCGCGTGGTGCGCGTCGAGCAGGAGCCCATGCTGCCGCCCGCCGCGCACCTGCACGACAGCCTGCTGCTGCGTGGGCACATCCCTTCCTTGCAGGACGAACGCGAGCGCTGGCGAATCGAGGCGCGGCTGGCGGAGTTCCTGCACCGCTTCGGCGTCGACGGCGGGCGGGCGCCGGCGTCCTGCTCCGGCGGCGAACGCAAGCGGGCCGCGCTCGCGCTCGCCTTCGCGCTCGAACCCGACCTGCTGCTGCTGGACGAGCCGACCAACCATCTCGACATCGACGGCATCGAGCAGCTCGAAGGCATGATCGTCGCCGAGTCGCGCGGCCAGCGGGCGGCGATCGTCATCACCCACGACCGTCGCTTCCTCGACCGCGTCGCCACCCGCATCGTCGAACTCGACCGCGGCGTGTTGCACAGCTACCCCGGCAACTTCACCCAGTTCGAGGCCCGCAAGCAGACGGAACTGGAAGCCGAGGCCACGGCGCGGCGCAGGTTCGACAAGTTCTGGGCCCAGGAAGAGGCGTGGATCCGCAAGGGCATCGAGGCGCGCCGCACCCGCAATGCCGGCCGCGTGACGCGGCTCGAAACGCTGCGCAACGAACGCCGCGCGCGGCGGGAACGGATCGGCACGGCGAAGCTGGCGCTCGACGCCGGAGAACGCAGCGGCAGGCGGGTGGCGGAACTGAAGGGTGTTTCGAAGTCCTTCGGCGGCCGCGCCATCGTCCGCGACCTCGACCTCACGATCCAGCGCGGCGACCGGTTGGCGCTGATCGGACCCAACGGCGCCGGCAAGAGCACGCTGCTGAAGCTGATCCTCGGCGAGCTCGCGCCCGACTCCGGCACCGTGAAGCTGGGCACGAATCTCGCGGTGGCGTACTTCGACCAGCTGCGCGCGCAACTGGACGAGGAGAAGACCGTCGCCGAGACCGTCTCGCCCGGCGGCGACTGGATCGATGTGGCCGGCAGCCGCAAGCACGTGATGAGCTACCTCGGCGAGTACCTGTTCCCGCCACGCCGCGCCAGTGCGCCGGTGAAGACGCTCTCCGGTGGCGAGCGCAACCGGCTGCTGCTGGCGCGGCTTTTCGCGCTGCCGGCGAACCTGCTGGTGCTCGACGAGCCGACCAACGATCTCGACATCGAATCGCTCGAGCTGCTGGAGTCGGTGCTGGCCGACTACTCCGGCACGCTGCTGCTGGTGAGCCACGACCGCGCCTTCCTCGATGCGATCGCCACCCAGTCGCTGGTGGCCGAAGGCGACGGCCTCTGGCGCGAGTACGCCGGCGGCTACTCGGACTGGCTCGCGCAGCGGCCGGCCGCGGTGGCGCCGCCGCCGGCCGCCTCAGCGCCGATCGCGCCTGCGCGCCGCGGTGAGCGGGTGAAGCTCACCTTCAACGAGCAGCGCGAACTCGCCGCGCTGCCGGCCGAACTCGAGGCGCTGGAAGGCGAGCAGTCGGCGCTGATCGCGCGGATGAGCGCCGCCGACTATCACGCCACCGGCGCGCAGCAGATGAGAATCGACGTCGAACGCGCCGCCGAAATCGAAGGGCTGCTCGAACAGAAGCTCGCTCGCTGGATGGCGCTGGAAGACAAGGCCAAGGCCGCGGCCGAGCGCGGCTGAACGGCCTCGCCGCCGCCGGACCGCGCTGCGGTCGCCGGCGCGCATGGGCGCCGACTTGCGACAAAAGGTCCTGGCACCTGGCCCGCGTCGCCGCCAGCGAACCGCAGGGCGGTCGCGCGACCTGCTTGTGCATTGCCGCGGCGGCGGCGTTCGCCATGTCCCTTCCTCGCGACCTCGCGAGCAGCCCCGCGACCTGCTTCCGCATCGCCGCCGCGGCGGCAGTGGATCGCCGCGCCGCGGGCCGCCGGCCCAGTCCGCGGCAGTCAGCGTCCGGCGCGATGCAGCCGCGCGAAGGCGAAGTCGCGCCCCAGGCCGCGGGCGATGGCCAGGTGAATCCAGGTCATCGCGAACGGCTCCAGCCAGCGCGCCGCCGCCAGCGCCCCGGCATCGACGGCATCGAACCCCAGCCGGGTGGCCAGCGCGACCACCGTCTCGCGCGCCGCGGCGTCGTCGCCGGCCACCGGCATGAAGACGGCGCCGCCGGGAAAGCGCGGATTAGCCAGGTTCTCGGCGCCGGTGGTGTTGAACGCCTTGACCACGCGCGCGCC
>CAYLZU010000001.1:20936-33545 GCA_964388005.1 uncultured Burkholderiaceae bacterium | reverse complement strand
GGATGAACAGCCGCAGCCGCTGCCGCTCGCCCAGCCGCAGGATGCCGATCGCCGTCTCGTACAGCTCGTCCACGCCGATCTGGAACAGCTCGTCGCGCGGATAGGTCTCGAGGATCTGCACCAGCGCCTTGCCGAGGTGGCTGTCGGGCGCCAGGCCGGCGCGCGTGATCACCGCCGCCACCTTGCCGCGCAGCAGCGGGATGTCGATCACCCGGGCGCTGTAGGCGGTCGAGGTCAGCAACCCCAGGAAGCGGTGCTCGCCGATCACCCTGCCGTCGGCCGAGAAGCGCTTGATGCCGACGTAGTCGACGTAGCCCGGCCGGTGCACCGTGGCGCGCGAGTTGGCCTTGGTCAGGATCACCAGCGGCAGCGGCTCGTGCGCCAGCGCCCGGGCCTGCTTCGGCAGGGCGGCGAAGCTCGCCGAGATCGCCTCCTTGCCGGTCTCGCGCAGCACGCCGAGCCCGGTGCCGGGAACGAGCCGCAGCGCGTCCTCGCCGTCGTGCTCGACCAGGTCGTGGCAGCGGTAGCCGAGCAGCAGGAAGTTTCCGGCCGCCAGCCACTCGACGAAGGCGCGCGTCTCGGCGACCTCGGTCTGCGCCGCCTCGGGCAGGCGCTGGTTCAGTTCGGCGACGACGTCGATCAGCCGCGCCAGCATCTTCTTCCAGTCGGCGGTGACCACGCGCACGTCGCCGAGCACGCGCTCGATACCGGCGGCCAGGCGGATGCGCGCCTCGCCCTCGACCAGCCGGTCGACCTCGATGTGCATCCACGATTCGCGCGCCGCCTGCGGGCGCTCGCTGCGCGGCCACAGTCCGGTCAGGCGGCCGTCGCCGTCGCGCTCGACCGCGTACACCGGGTGCACGCGCATGTGCAGGGTCAGCCCCTGGCGGTTGGCCTCCATCGTCGCCGAGTCGACCAGGAACGGCATGTCGTCGTTGACGACCTCGATCACCGTGTGCCGCACCGCCCAGCCGTGCTCGGCGGCGCTCGGCGAGAACACACGCACCCGCGGCACGCCGGGGGTCCGCACGCGGCCGAGTTCCCAGTGCGACAGCGCCGCGCCGGCGAGATCGTCGGGGCTGCGCAGCAGCAGGTCCTCGGGGTCGATCTGCCGGTAGTACTCGCGGATGAAGACCTCGATCAGCTCGCGCTCGGCGGCGGCGACCTTCTGCTGCGCGTGCTCGATGGCGGCGGCGACCCGCTCGTCGTAAGCGGAGCCGGGCGGCTTGTTCATCGGCGTGTCTCCGTTGTTCTTGGCGGCCGGCCAAGTATGCACCGGCGGTGCGCGCGCGGCATGCACCTAGACTGCGCCCCATGATCGGAGCCTTTGCCGACCGGCGCTGGGTGTTCGTCGACGTCGAGACGACGGGTTCGTCGCCGGCGCGCGAGCGGATCACCGAGGTCGGCATCGTGACGGTGGAGACCGACGGCGACGCGCAGCGCATCACCGAGTGGTCGTCGCTCGTCAATCCCGGCGCGCCGATCCCGGCCGAGATCCAGTGGCTGACCGGCATCACCAACGAGATGGTGCGCGATGCGCCGCGCTTCGCCGATCTGGCGGACACGCTGTACGACCGCCTGGCCGACGCCATCTTCGTCGCCCACAATGCCCGCTTCGACTACGGGTTCCTGAAGGCCGAATTCGCCCGTGCCGGCTACGACTGGCGCGCGGCGACGCTGTGCACGGTGCGGCTGAGTCGCTGCCTGTACCCCGACCGCGGGCCGCATTCGCTCGACGCGATCGTCGCGCGCTTTGGACTGGACGGCGAGCAGCGCCACCGGGCGCTGGGCGACGCGCGCGTGCTGTGGCGCCTGATCGGGTGCCTGAGAAGGCGGCACGGCGAGGCCGAACTCGAAGCCGCGGTCGACCGCCTGCTGGCGCGGCCGAGCACGCCGCCGGCGCTGCCGGCCGGCGAGATCGAGGCGATGCCGCACGCGCCGGGGGTGTACTGCCTGTACGGCGCCAACGCGCACCCGATCTACATCGGCAAGAGCGTCGATCTGAAGGCGCGGGTGCTCAACCACTTCGCCAACGATCATGCGTCGGGCGCCGACCTGCGGCTGTCGCAGGAAGTACAGCGCATCGAGTGGGAACGGACGGCGGGCGAGGTCGGCGCGTTGCTCCGCGAGGCGGAGCTCGTCAAGACCAGGATGCCGGCGCACAACATCGCGCTGCGGCGCAAGCGCAACCAGGTGTTCGTGCGGCTCGATGACGAGGCGAAGCCCTGCTTCAGGCCCGCCGATGCGGTGCCGCTGGATGATCTGCCCGGGCACTACGGTCCGTTCGCCTCGCGCCCCGGCGCGCGGCGGTGGTTGCAGGAGCTCGCGGCGGAACACGGCCTGTGCCTGAAGGCGATGAAGCTCGAAGGCCGGGCCCGGCGCGCCGCGCCCGACGCGCCCTGCTTCAACCACCAGATCCATCGTTGCCGCGGCGCCTGCGTCGGCGACGAACCGGCGGCCGCTCACGCCGCGCGGCTGCGCGAGCTGCTCGAGCCGCGCCGTGTGCAGGCCTGGCCCTTTGCCGGCGCGGTGGCGGTCGTCGAGAGCGCGGCCGACGGCTCGCGCGAGGACCTGCACGTGTTCGACCGCTGGTGCTGGCTCGGCACGGTGCGCTCCCTCGAAGCGGCGGCGCAACTTGCCGCCACGGCACCGCGGCTGTTCGACGCCGACCTGTACCGGATCGCGCTGAAGGCGCTGGCCGGCGCCAACGCGCTGGCCGTGGTCGAGCTGTCCGGTCCTTGATGCCTTGAGCCGACTCCGTGCCCGTGCGGACGGCGGCGCCGTTCAGTGCGGCCGCAGCAGCGCGCCGCTGGCCAGGCCGCGCAGCGTCCGCGCCAGCGTGATCGACCACAGCACGGCCAGCAGTAGCAGTGCGCCCGCACCGACGGCGGTGACCGGCGCCAGGGCGAGCTGATTGCCCAGCCGCCAGCTGGCGGCGACGAAGGCGCCGAGCGGGAAGGTGAAGGCCCACCACGACAGCGCGAACGGCAGTTCGCCGCGGCGAGCCGCCGTGATCGTGAGGATCGCCGCCATCAGCAGCCACCACAGGCCGAAGCCCCACAGCAGCAGGCTGGCCACCTGCACGACGCCGGTCGCGCCGAGCTGCGGCATCGCCTCGCTGAGGTTCAGCAGGCTGACCGGGATCACGCCGAGCGGGCCGAGGTTGACCCAGGCCGTGGGCACCAGCGGCCGGCCGACCGGTCTTCCGAGCACGTAGCGGAACATCGTCAGCGCCAGCACGCCGACATACAGCAGGCTGCCGGCGCCGAGCACCGCCCAGTTGAAAACGAGCAGCAGTTCGCGCCAGGCGGGATCGAGCGCGGCGGCAATCGGCGCGCCGGCGATCGGGATCACCACCAGCCCGACCGGTGGAATGAACATCGCCGGCGTGACGTGGTCGAGGGTGACCGACTCGCCATGGAACACCAGCGCCAGGATGACGAAGCTGAACAGCACGGTCAGCAGCGCTCCCGGCAGCCACAATGCCAACGCGATGTCGCGATGGTGGCCGAAGACCAGGAACTGCAGCGCCAGCACGATCAGCGCGATCGAGAAAGTCGGATAGAAGTGCGCCTGCACCGGGTGCTTCAGCGAGGCCAGCGCCGCGCCGGGGTGGCGGATCCAGCGGGCGATCCACGGCCCGGCCAGCAGCACGAAGAAGACGACGTTCAGCCAATGCAGCGCCACGGCAAGCGGCGCCAGCGCCGGCGCCAGCGCCGAATAGAACTGCAGCGTCACCGCCAGCACGCCGGTGCCCATCACGGCGGCGAACCAGGCCGGCACGAAGGCCTGCAGCCAGTTCAAGGGCGCGCTGCCGCTGCCCGCGGCGCTTCCGGTGGCCGAACTCATCGTCGATCTCCCTGGGCGTGGGACTTTACGCCGGCACCCGCCCGTGCAGCATCTGCAGGTACAGCGGCCGCAGCGCGTACAGCTTCACCGACCAGACGAAGCGGTTCGACGACAGCGGATCGACCAGCGGAATGGTCGGCGTCAGCTGGTACTGGTCGTTGAACTCGACCAGCGCCGCGTGGCCGATGTCGGTGATCAACGGGCAGGAGGTGTAGCCGTCGAACTGCGCGCTCGGCGACTTGCCCTCGATCAGCGCCACCAGGTTCTCCATCGCCACCGGCGCGCCTTTCTTCACCGTCGCCGCAGTCTTGCCGGCCGGCGTGCCGTTGGTGTCACCGACGCCGAAGACATTCGGATAGCGCCGGTGCTGAAGGCTGCGTTTGTCCACCTCGAGCCAGCCGCCGGCGGCGAACGGGCCATCTTTCCACGCCAGGGCGCTGTCGCGCACCGGCGCGGCGGCGCGCATCGGCGGCACCACGTGCAGGAAGTCGTAGCTCATCGTCTTCGGGCCGGCGGGCGTGCGGAACCTGGCCTCGCGGCGGCCCGGATCGACGGCGTCGAGCACGTGGTCGAAGTCGTAGCCGATTTTCTTCTCGTCGAACTGCTGCTTCACCAGCGCGGCCGTCTCCGGCTGCGCGAACAGCTTGTCGTTGTCGGCGAGATAGATCAGTTCGCCCTTGCCGCGCGTGCCGGCGTTCGCCATCCGCGACGCGGTGAGAAAGGCGGCTTTCAGCGGCGCGCCGGCGCACTTCATCGGCGTCGCCGGCTTGGTGAACAGCGCCACGCCCCCCTTCTGAACGAACTCCTCCGAGGCGCGGAAGGTCGCCGCGGCGCCGTCCGGCCCGGCATAGGTGCTGCCGATGCCATGGCTGCCGACCAGACTGACGTCCATGCCCTCGATGGCGCCGTAGTCCAGTTCGCAGCCGAGCGCCACCACCAGGTAGTCGTAGCGCAGCCGTTCGCCGCCGGCGGTGACCACCGTGTTCGCATCGGGCTCGAAGCCGGCGACGCGGTCGCGCAGCCAGCGCACGTTCGACGGCATATAGTCGCCGGTGGCGCGGATCACGTCGGCCGTCGAGTACAGCCCGTGCGCCACCAGCGTGAAGCCCGGCTGGTACCAGTGCTGCTCGCGCGGGTCGACGACGGTGATCGTCGCGCCGTCGAGCCAGCGCGAGAGCTTGCCGGCCGCGGTGAGCCCTCCGGCGCCGGCGCCGGCGATGACGATGTGCGCCCGCGTCCTGACCGCGGCGCGGCTGTCGCGCGGCGTCGCCGCTGCCGCCGCCAGTACCGTCGCGGCGGACAGGCGCAGGAAGTCGCGGCGACCGATCGTCGCTTGCCTCGGGTGCGGCGGCTGAATGTCGGACATGGTCTTTCCCCTGGTCAAAGAGGCGCAGGCGCGGCGGCGCCTGGCGCCGATGCGCTTACAGCGATTTGCGGCAGAAGTACCAGTCGGTGCACTCGTGGCCCTCGCCCATGCGGGCCTCGGCGGCGGCTGCGGTCTGCGGCGGCGGCACGATCACCTTGTCGCCGGGCTTCCAGCCCTCGGGCGTGGCGACCTTGTACTTGTCCGAGGTCTGCATCGCCTGCACCAGGCGCAGGAACTCCGGGATGCTGCGGCCGTTGCTCATCGGGTAATAGACCATCGCCCGCAGCACGCCGACGTCGTCGATGACGAAGGTCGAGCGCACCGCCGAGGTGTCGCTGGCGCCGGGCTGGATCATTCCGTAGGCGTGCGCCACCCGCATGGAGAGGTCCTCGATGATCGGGAACGGGATCTCGACGCCGAACTTCTCCTTGATGTTGCGTTCCCAGGCGATGTGCGCGTACAGGCTGTCGATCGACAGGCCGAGCAGTTCGCAGTTCAGCTTCCTGAATTCCGGGTAGGCCCTGGCGAAGGCCGTGAACTCGGTCGTGCACACGGGCGTGAAGTCGGCCGGATGCGAGAACAGCACCAGCCACTTGCCCTTGTAGTCGGCGAGTTTCTTCACGCCGTGTGTGGTCTTGGCCTCGAAATCGGGCGCCGGTTCGTTCAGTCGCGGCAGGCGGACTGTGGTGGCTTCCATGGACATCTCCTTCATCGATACGACTGCGTGCGGATGCTGCATCGCCTCGTGGGCAACGCGGCGCGCGCACGATTCGCGCCGCTGGGACGGTCAGTTCGCATTGCGCCTGCCGTCCGGAATCTCCGGCGGCGGCCTGGCGGCAATCGTCGCCGGCAGCGCCTCCGGGGCGCCAGCCGGAGCTGCTTCGCTCGCCGGAAGCTCGCCGCCGCTGCGCAGGCTGTTGGCCATGGTCCAGAAGGCGGCATCCAGGCGCGCGCGTGCGTCGGCGGTGGCGACTTCGGCCGCCAGCGCCCGCCGCATGCACTGCAGCCACAGGTCGCGCTCGGCGTTGCCGATCGCCAGGTGCCGGTGCCGCTCGCGCAGGTTCGGCAGTCCATGCCGCTGCGTGTACAGCGGCGGTCCGCCGAGCCAGCCGCTCAGGAACTCGAACAGCCGCTGCCGATAGGCGCTCCTGTCGGCGGCGGCGAACATCCGCCGCAGCGGCGCCTCCGGCGGCAGCGCTTCGATCTCGGCAACGAAGCGGTCGGCGACCGCGCGCAGCCGCTCGGCGCCGCCGAGCGCGTCGTACAGGCTGGTCGAGGCCGCCGCGTTCATTGCGCCGCCAGCATCGCCGCCGCCAGCGCGATCAGCGGCCAGGCGGCCAGCGGCCCGAAGAGCGGCCGCAGCCAGCGCGTCGTCGGCACGTAGCCGACGCCGTGCACATAGGCGAGGCTCATGCCGATCATCAGCAGCGCCAGCCAGCCGTGCGGCACCTCGTGCATCGACTGCGCGATGAAGCGCGGGTAGGCCGTGACGAGCCCCGTGACCGCCAGCGCCAGCGCCAGCGACACGAATCGGGCGCCGCGTCCATGCAGCAACGACTGTGTGCGGTCGGCGCGGCCCTCGAGCGGCGAGTGCATCGCGGTTCTCATCGCGGGTCGTCGCCGCGCGCGGCGTCGCGCTCGGCGCACTGCTGCGCGTCGTAGTACATGGCGTTGACCACTGCCAGCAGCGCGGCGAGGCTGACGCCGAGGATCCAGGCGAAGTACCACATCGTTCGTGCTCCGGTGCCGAGGTTTCAGTACGCGGACTTCTCGTTCTGGCGGATGTAGGCGGCGGTGACCTTGCCGCGCATCACCCGGTAGGCCCAGCTGGTGTAGACGATCACCAGCGGCAGGAAGATCAGCGTCGCCCAGAACATCAGCGCCAGCGTGAAGTGCGACGAGGTCGCGTCCCAGGCGGTGAGGCTGGAGCGCGGGTCGCTGGAGGACGGCATCACGAACGGGAACATCGCGCCGGCAGCCGTGCCGATGACGCCGGCCATCGAAACCGCCGAGGCGACGAAGGCCACCGCCGGACGGCGCAGCCACGCGGCGACGAGGCCCACCGCCGCCCCGGCAAATCCCGCCGCCGGCACCAGCCACAGCAGCGGCCAGCGGGCGAAGTTGCCGAGCCAGGCGCCGGGTGCGACCTCGACCGTCTTGGCGAGCGGATTGGAAGCCGCGGAGGGTTCGGCGCCGCTGGTGATCGCAAAACCGCCCACGCCCTGCACGACCCACAGGCCGGCGGCGGCGAAGGCGACGATCAGCAGCGCCCCGAAGACGAGCGAGGCCGTGCGCGCGCGATCCGCGAGCGCGCCTTCGGTGCGCAGCATCAGGTAGTTGGCGCCGTGGAGGGTGATCATCGCCGTGCTGACCACGCCGGCCAGCAGCGCGAACGGATTGAGCAGCTGCCAGAAGGTGCCGGTGTAGATCGGCCGCAGCGTGTCGTCGAAGTGGAACGGCACGCCCTGCAGCAGGTTGCCGAAGGCGACGCCGAAGATCAGCGGCGGCACGGCGCCGCCGGCGAACAGGCCCCAGTCCCAGGCCGCGCGCCATGTTGGGTTCGCGATCTTGCTGCGGTAGTCGAAGCCCACCGGGCGGAAGAACAGCGCGAACAGCACGGCCAGCATCGCCCAGTAGAAGCCGGAGAACGCGGTGGCGTAGACGAACGGCCAGGCCGCGAAGATGGCGCCGCCGGCGGTGATGAACCACACCTGGTTGCCGTCCCAGTGCGGGCCGACGGTGTTGATGATCACGCGCCGCTCGATATCGCTGCGGCCGGCGAAGGGCAGCAGCGTGCCCACGCCCATGTCGTGGCCGTCCATCACGGCGAAGCCCACCAGCAGCACGCCGACGAACAGCCACCAGATCAGTTTCAGCACTTCGTAGTCGAACATGGCTCGGGCTCCGTTTTCAGTGTTCGCGCCGCGGCGCCGCCGCCGCGCCGGCCGGCAGGGCGCCGCCGCCGCTGCGTTCGCCGCCATAGCGGCCGGTTCCGAGCGAGGCCGGCCCCTGGCGCGCGAAGCGCTGCATCAGGTAGATCTCGGCGGCGAGCAGCAGCGTGTAGAAGCCGATGAAGCCGGCCAGCGACCCGTACAGGCTGCCGACCGACAGCGACGAGACCGACAGGTGCGTCGGCAGCACGCCGTAGATCGTCCACGGCTGGCGGCCGTACTCGGCGACGAACCAGCCGAGTTCGGCGGCGAGCCAGGGCATCGGGATGAACCACAGCGCCCAGCGCAGCAGCCATCGCTGCTGCTCGAAGGTGTTGCGCAGCGAGTGGTACAGCGCCAGCGTGAACAGCAGCATGAAGCTGAAGCCGAGCGCGACCATGATCCGGAACGACCAGAACATCGGCGCCACCCGCGGCGTCGTGTCGCCGGCGGCGGCACGGATCATCTCCGGCGTCGCCTGGGCGACATCCTCGGTGTACTTCTTCAGCAGCAGGCCGAAGCCGAGATCGGCCTGGTGCTTCTCGAAGACTGCCCTGGCCTGCTCGTCGTTGCGGTTCTTGCGCAGGCGCTCCAGCGCCTTGACGGCGACGATGCCGCGCTCGATGCGGGCGACGTTGTTGCGCTCGATCTCGTTCAGGCCCGGGATTTCCTTGGTGACTGAGCGGGTGCCGATCAGGCCCATCGCATAGGGGATCTCGACCGCGTAGTCGTTGCTTCGCCGGTCCTCGTCGGGGATCGCGAACAGCGTGAACGGCGCCGGCGCCGGGTGCGTCTCCCAGATCGCCTCCATCGCCGCCAGCTTGGTCTTCTGCGACTCGGTCACCGTGTAGCCCGACTCGTCGCCGAGCACGATCACCGACGCCGCCGAGGCGAAGCCGAAGGCGGCGGCGATGCGGAACGAGCGCCGCGCGAACTCCAGGTCACGGCCCTTCAGCAGGTACCAGGAGCTGATGCCGAGCACGAACATCGCCGCGGTGACGTAGCCGGCGGAGACGGTGTGCACGAACTTCGCCTGCGCGGTCGGGTTGAACACCACCGCCCAGAAGTCGGTGAGCTCCATCCGCATGGTCTCGTAGTTGAACGCCGCGCCGACCGGATCCTGCATCCAGCCGTTGGCGATCAGGATCCACAGCGCCGAGAGATTCGAGCCCAGCGCCAGCATGATCGTCACGAACAGGTGCTGGCCCTTGGACAGGCGGTCCCAGCCGAAGAAGAACAGGCCGATGAAGGTCGATTCGAGGAAGAAGGCCATCAGCCCTTCGATGGCCAGCGGCGCGCCGAAGATGTCGCCGACGTAGTGCGAGTAGTAGGCCCAGTTGGTGCCGAACTGGAATTCGAGCGTGATGCCGGTGGTCACGCCGAGGGCGAAGTTGATGCCGAAGAGCTTGCCCCAGAACTTCGTCATGTCCTTGTAGATCTCTCTCCCGGTGAGCACGTAGGTGCTCTCCATGATCACCAGCATCACCGCCAGGCCGAGCGTCAGCGGCACGAACAGGAAGTGGTACATCGCGGTCAGGGCGAACTGCAGCCGCGACAGGTCGACGAGTTCGGTCGAGATCATTCGGTGCTCCGGGGGTTCGTATCGGGTGAAACCGGCTGCCGCTCGAGGAAGCTGCGGCCGGCGTCGGCGGGCAGCGGGCGCTCTTCAGAGGAGGGGGAGAAGAACGCCCACCACAACGCCGCCAGCGCGACCACCTTGATCGCCAGGACGACAGCGATCTCGCGCAGCAGCCAGGCCGAGGGAGCGGCAGGGCTTGCGGGGCGCGACTCGGGCGGCAGCGGTTTCATGCCTTTGTTCCTGCAACCGGCGTGCCAGGCCGGCGCGGAGCCGTGCAAGCCATTGAATCCGCGAGGCCCGGCAGGGACGCGGCAGTCCGCAAGCCCGGTTTCAACGGCCCCAACTGCCATCGGTGTCATACTTGGCTGCCATTTCTGGCACCACGGAGTCCCCATGGCCGCCGAGAAGGCGCCGCGCGCCGCCGCGCTGGCGCAGGTCAGGTCGCTGATCGACGCGCTGCCCGAACCGCGCATCGTCCTCGACGCGAGCTACCGCATCGTCCACGCCAACCCCGCCTACTGCCGCGAGTACGGAACCGGCTCGCCGGTGGTTGGGCGCAGGTGCTATGAGGTCTCGCATCACATCGACGTGCCCTGCGACCAGGCCGGCGAAGCCTGTCCGCTGAAGGCCAGCCAGAAGGCGGGCGCGCCGCAGCGGGCGCTGCACCTGCATCACACGCCGCGCGGCGAGGAGCATGTCGACGTCGAGACGACGCCGATCGCAGACGGCCGCGGCCGCATCGTCTGGTTCGTCGAGACGTTGAAGACCGTGCGCCATGCACGCAGCCAGGTGGCCGCGCACGGGCTGGTCGGCCGTGCGCCGGCTTTCAAGCAGATGCTCGAACTGGTGGTGCGGGCGGCGCCGACCGACATCGCCGTGCTGCTGCTCGGCGAGACCGGCACCGGCAAGGAATTGGTGGCCCGCGCGATCCACGAGGCGAGCCGCCGGGCCAGCGGCCCGTTCGTCGCGGTGGACTGCGCCGGGCTGACCGAGACGCTGTTCGAGAGCGAACTGTTCGGCTACGAGAAAGGCGCTTTCACCGGCGCCAACTTCCGCAAGATGGGGCTGGTCGAGTCCGCCGCCGGCGGCACGCTGTTCCTCGACGAGATCGGCGACATGCCGCTGGCGCAGCAGGTGAAGCTGCTGCGGCTGCTGGAGACGGGAACCTTTCGTCGCGTCGGCAGCGTCGAGACGCTGCCGGCCGATTTTCGTCTCGTCAGCGCGACCCACCGCGACCTCGAGGCGATGGTGCAGGAGGGCAGCTTCCGCCGCGATCTGTACTTCCGCATCAGCGCCTTTCCGGTGCACACGCCGGCGCTGTGGGAGCGGCCGGAGGACGTGCCGCTGCTGGCCGAGTCGCTGCTGGCGCGGGTGGCGCCGCGTGCCGGTCTGCGCCTGTCGCCGGCAGCGCGGGACGTTCTTTCACGACTGCCTTTTCGGGGCAACATCCGCGAACTGCGCAACGTGATCGAGCGCGCCTGCGTGCTGGCGACAGGGCCGGAGATCCTGCCGGAGCACCTGCCGTCCGCGGCGCGAGATCGGGACTACACGCCGGCGCCGGGCATGCCGGCTTCGGGCGACGAGATCGTGCCGCTCGAGGTGGCGGAGCAGCGCTACGTGCGCTGGGCGGCGCAGCGCCTCGGGGCCGACCGCAGGATGCTCGCCGAGCGCCTCGGCATCAGTGAACGGACCCTGTTCCGCAAGCTGCGCCAGCGCTGAGTTTCGTCGTCCGGCGCCATCATCCCGAAGCCGAACTCGAAGGAGTGGAGCCGAACGTCCCCGAGTTTCCGAAGCCGGCGTTGCTTGCGCCGGTTCAGACCGCGGCGCCGAAGAGCCTGCCGGCGCCGGCCGTCAAGGCCATCGCCAGCGCGCCCCAGAACAGCACCCGCAGCGACGCGCGGCCGATCGGCGCGCCGCCGGTTCGCGCGCCGATGGCTCCGAGCGCGGTCAGGAACAGCAGCGAGGTGCCGGCCACCGCCGGCGCGGTCGTGCCCGCGGGAGCGGCCAGCGCGGCGGCCAGCGGCAGCGCGGCGCCGGCGGCGAAGGTGACGGCGGAGGTCAACGCCGCCTGCACCGGGCGCGCCGACAGCGCCGTCGAGATGCCCAGTTCGTCGCGCGCGTGCGCGCCGAGCGCATCGTGCGCCATCAGCTGCTGCGCCACCTGTCCCGCCAGCTCCGGCGTCAGGCCGCGGGAGACGTAGATCGCCTTCAGCTCGCGCAGCTCCAGCTCCGGCTCGGCGGCCAGTTCGGCGCGCTCGCGGTCGAGGTCGGCGCGTTCGGTGTCCGACTGCGAACTGACCGAGACGTACTCGCCGGCGGCCATCGACATCGCGCCGGCCACCAGGCCGGCCACGCCGGCGACCACCAGGTCGCCATGGCCGCCGCCCGCCGCGGCGACGCCGACCAGCAGGCTCGCGGTCGAGACGATGCCGTCGTTGGCACCGAGCACGGCGGCGCGCAGCCAGCCGACGCGTTCGGTGCGGTGTCGTTCGGGGTGGGTCGTGCGGGGCATGTCGGCCTCGGTGAGCTGGATGGAATGAGTGCGCGCGAGCCTTGGCGGTGCAGCGCGCAGCCAGGCTGGATTCTTCGCGCGCCGGCCGGGGTCGAGGCGTGCCGCGGCTTCAGGTGGGGGCCTGCGGTGGTCCTGAGATCAAGGCCGATGCCGCCGGCCCCGGCAGCGCCAACGCCTCCGCCCGCCGCGCGATCTCGCGCGTCATGCCCTTGAAGATGAACAGGTGCGCCGGCACCAGCACCCACCAGTACGCCAGCCCCCAGACGCCCTGCGGGTGCCAGTAGGCGGTGACGGTCACGCGCGTGTGCTCGGCGTCGACCGGCTCGATCTCGAACTCGAGCACGCCGGCGCCGGGGCAGCGCATGCCGAAGTC
>CAYLZU010000001.1:1461-20926 GCA_964388005.1 uncultured Burkholderiaceae bacterium | reverse complement strand
CCGCCTCTCGGGTTCGAGCGCCATCACGGTCCAGTAGTCGATGGTGTCGCCGACCCGCAGCTCGGTCGGATGGCGCCGGCCCTTGGTGAGGCCCGGCCCGCCGACAGCCCAGTCCATCCACTCGCGGATCGTCCACAGCGGGCCGCCGTAGAAGTAGCCGACCTCGCCGCCCAGCTGGGTGACGACTGCCCACACCGCCGCCGGCGTGGCGCGCGCCACCGCGGTCCCCGAGGCGCGCTTGGCGTAGAAGGCGTAGTCGTGGCGGCCGCCGCGGAACATCAGAGCGCCCTCGGTCCAGCGCGCCGCCACGGCGTGTGCGCGCTCGGCGGCGAGCGCCGCGACCACCGCCTCCTTGAAGGTCAGCAGCTTCTGCGGCACCAGTTCGCGCAGCCGCGCATCGTCGGCCGGAATGTCGTGCTTCAGGCCGCCGATCAGCGCCCGGGCGATGTTGGCCGGCACGGTGGTGATCAATGCCAGCCAGTAGCTCGACAGCTTCGGCGTCAGCACCGGCACGGCGATGATGCGCGGCCTGCGGCCGACGACCTCGCCGAACTGCCGCATCATCTCGGCGTAGCTCATGTACTCCGGCCCGCCGGCATCGAAGATGCCGCCCTCGGCCGGCGCGAGTTGCGCCACGCGCACCAGGTATTCGAGCAGGTTGGCGAGCGCGATCGGGCTCGACCGGCTCTGCACCCAGCGCGGCGTGGTCATCACCGGCAGGTTGTAGACGAGGTCGCGCATCACCTCGTAGGCGGCCGAGCCCGGCCCGACGATGATGCCGGCGCGGATCTCGATCACCGGCACGCTGCCTTCGCGCAGCCGGTCGCCGGTCAGCTTGCGCGACACGAGGTGCTCCGAGTCGGCCTGCTTCGGCACCAGGCCGCCGAGGTAGACGATGCGCTTTGCGCCCGCCGCCGCGGCAGCGCGGGCGAAGTTCGCCGCCGCCTCCAGGTCGAGCCGGCCGAAGTCGTGGCCGGCGGCCATCGAATGCACCAGGTAGTAGGCGATGTCGATGCCGGCCAGCGCCGGGCCGAGCGTTTCCGGCCGCAGCGCGTCACCTTCGACCAGGTCGACCGCGCGCCAGACCGGATCTTCGCGCCTCGCCTGCAGAACCTTGAGATTGCGCGCCGCCGCCCGCACCCGCCAGCCCTCGCGCACCAGGCGCGGCACGAGGTTGCTGCCGATGTAGCCGCTGGCGCCGAAGACGAGCGCGCAAGGAGGGGCGGGAATCGAGGGTGCGGTCACGGACGAGACCTCGTTGCAGGCCGGAGGCGGCGCGCAGTATCTCGCACCAACACACTGGCCCGTCACGGCCCCGCACCTGCGCCGCGCAGGCCGGGAGCGCGTTCCACGGCGGGCGCCGCGGCGCTGCTGCGACAGCCCGTGCATCTCGATCGGCGACAATCGAAGCATCCGTCCGACCCAACCGCATGCCGCGCATCGTCATCAACGGCGAAGAGGTTCGCAATCCGCTGGCGCGTTTCGTCGTGCTCGCGGTCGTCGTCACCGTGGCGGCCGTCGTCCTCGCCAGCGCCGCCGGCTGGCTGCTTCTGCTGTTCGGACTCGGCACCGCGGTGGCGCTGGCGGCATTCGTGCTGGCGCTGCTCGCCGCGGCGATCGTCGTGCCGTGGGCGATCTTCAAGGCGCTGCTGCGGCGGCGCGGCGGGCCCCGCTGAAGCGACCGCCGACGCCACTTGATCGAAGCCTTCGCCGTCTCCACCGCGCTGGTGGCGCTCGCCGAGATGGGCGACAAGACGCAGCTCCTGTCGTTCGTGCTGGCGGCGAAGCTGAAGCGGCCGTGGCCGATCATCAGTGGCATCTTCGTCGCCACGCTGGCCAATCACTTCCTCGCCGGCTGGGTCGGCGCCTGGCTGGCGACGCTGGTCTCGCCCGAAGCGTTGAAGTGGACGATCGCGGTGTCGTTCTTCGCCTTCGGCCTGTGGGCGCTGAAGCCCGACACGCTCGACGGCGAGCGCGAATACAGCGGCCGCGGCGCCTTCGTCACCGCGCTGGTGGCCTTCTTCATGGTCGAGATGGGCGACAAGACGCAACTGGCGACGGTGGCGCTGGCGGCGCGCTTCGACTCGCTCGCCGCCGTCGTCATGGGCACGACCATCGGCATGCTGGTCGCCAACGCGCCTGCGGTCTGGCTCGGCGAGACGTTGGCGCATCGGGTCGACATGACCTCGATGCGGCGGATCGCGGCGGCTCTGTTCGTGCTGCTCGGCGTGCTGACCTTGATCGCCGGGTAACGGCGGCGCGGTCGCGGCCTCGCGTGGTCGGCCGGATGTCGCCGCTGGGCGCCTGCTCTGGTCGACGAGATTCGGCTTCGGCCGAACCCCCGACCGCTCATCCTCCGACGAATGGCCGACCCTTTCCCAGGGGCGAACAGCCCGCGGTCAGCGTGCGCTCGCTGTGTTACCGGCCCTCGTCGATGCAAGACGTTCTAGTCAGCAGGCGCCGCGGCAGCGACCTTCGATCGTTGCCTGCGGAGGCGACGCGAGCGCTTGCTTCCAGCCGAAGGGATGATCCCAAATGCTGTATAGCGCTTTTAGGGTATGACCGTCCTGGATCAACCATTAGGCGACCAGATGAACGCAAGTCCATCCTGCCGCGGTCATTGCGGACTCCATCGAGCACGACTGGACCAGTCACCGGTTGCCGGTGATGTGTCGTGGCACCGGTGGCTTCATTGCGCCATTGAGCTGGGGCTGCCGCTCGCGTTACTGGGGGCGACGATGCTGGTTGGCGGCGTCGAGCGCGATGCGCCCCGGGCGGCCGCGCCGTCGGCGCTCGTCGCCGGACACGAGGAGGCGAGCAACGCCGGGTACACCGAACCTCTCGCCATGGCCCGGGCGATCCCGATTGCGTCATATCTGCACCGAGGCGCCGATGCCCACTGACGCCGCGGATCGTCCTCACCTCACTGCTGCCTCGTTGATGGCCGACCAGTCGGCGCTCGTATTTGCCGGCCTCCTGTTCGGCGGCTACGACATGGGCGAAGCGGCTCCGGCGGCCGCGGTCGAGCCTGCGGCTCCCGAGGAGATGTGCGACGGAACCGGTGTCGAGACGCTCTTCGCGGCCTCTAGCGACCACGCGCCGGCGCTGCTGCTTGCAACAGCCTGACGGTCGCCGACCGATGCTGCGATCCGGCGTGGCGAGAGCGGAAGCGGGCAGTGCCGGACGAGGGCGGAACACGCTGCGCGAGGCATGCTGCGGGCGGCGCCGGCGGCCATGCCCGAGCCCGAGAACCCGCCGATGACCGATCGCCACAACGACACGTCGGCCGCGGGCAGCGGCGGCCAGGCATGGTCGCGCGCGTCGCTGATGCCCGACTACGGGACCGCAGCGGCCGCGTACTGGCTGGCGTTGGTGGCCGCCGGCATGCTCGTCCTTGCGCAGGCGGCGTTAGAGGTCAGCAGCCTGCGGGGCGACGCGCAGGCGCAAGTCCTGGTCGGCGTGGCGATCGCCGCCGTGGTCGCCCTGTTTCCGGTGCGCGTGCCCGGGACTAGGCACTCGATCGCCGCCGGCGACATCTTCATCTTCCTGCTATTGCTGCTGCATGGGCCGGCGGCGGCAGTGCTCGGTGCCGCGGCGGAGGCCGCGGTCGGCTCCTGGCGCACTTCGGCGCGGTTGACGAGCAGGCTAGGGTGTCCGGCGGCGGCGGCGATCGCGATCTTCGCTGCCGGGCTGCTGTTCGAGCACACGCTGGCGGCGCTCGATGGCGCCGGGCTGGCAGGCGATGGCGTGCTGCTCGCCGCGGTGATCGTGTGCTCGCTCGCCAGCTTCTTCGCCAACACGGCGCTGATCGCCGCCGTCGTCCACCTGAAGCGCGGCCGCAGTCCGGGCGCTGCCGAGCGGTTCGGCAATTACGGGTGGATCGCACTGTCGTACGCCGCGTGGGCATCGATCGCCGGGCTGCTTTATCTGACAGGCCAGAAGTTCGGCTTGCCGATGCTGATCGTCGCGGTGCCGGTCATCGCCATGTTCCTGACCACGCTGCACTACTACTTCGGCCAGCAGGAGGCGTCCGAGCGCGCCAGCCGCGAACGCGTCGAGGCGGCCGAACGCGAGGCTGCGCAGGCGGCGCGTTACATGAGCGAGCTGCAGGCGAGCGAGCGGCGCTTCCACAGCGCCTTTTCGCACGCCTCGATCGGCATGGCGCTGGCCGCCGGCGACGGCAGCATGCTGCAGGTCAACCGGGCGCTGTGCGTGCTGCTCGGCCGGGACGAACCCGAACTGGTCGGTCACCGTTTCGACGAGTTCGTCGACGAGGCCGACCGCGGGCGGCTGGCCGCGCAGCTGGTGCGCATCGGCGCGGAGCATGCGCCCGCCTTCTCGCTGGAGCTGCGCTTCCGTCACCGCCATGGCGCCGAGGTGTGGGCATCGCTCGCGGCCAGTTTCTTCGACGAGGCGGCCTCGGGCAGCCCGCTGCTGATCTTCCACGTGCAGGACATCACCGCACGCCGCCGTGCCGAAGATCGGCTGCACCATATCGCCTATCACGACCCGCTCACCAACCTGGCCAACCGCGCCCGCTTCAACGACTGCCTGCAGCGGGCGATCGACCGCTGCCGCGCCGGCACCGGGCAACACTTCGCGGTGCTGTTCCTCGACTTCGACCGCTTCAAGGTGATCAACGACAGCCTCGGCCACCGCGCCGGCGATGACTTCCTCGTCAAGGTCGCCGACCGAATCCGCGAGCACGTGCGGCCGGGCGACGTCGTCGCCCGCCTCGGCGGCGATGAGTTCGCCATCCTCACCGAGGGTATCGAAACGGTGCGCAGCGCGGTCGCGCTGGCCGAGCGCCTGCAGCGCGTGCTGCGGATGCCGGTCGTGGTCGGCCGCAGCGAGATCGTCGCCAGCGCCAGCATCGGCATCACCTTTTCCGGCGTCGGCTACACGAGGCCGGACGAGGTGCTGCGCGACGCCGACATCGCCATGTACAAGGCCAAATCGCAGGGCAAGGCGCAGTACGCGCTGTTCGACGCCAGACTGCATGCCCACATCACGGCGCAGCTGCACCTGGAGAACGACCTGCGGCGGGCGATCGACTCCGGCCAGATCGCGCTCGAGTACCAGCCGCTGTACGAGCTGAAGTTCGGGCGGCTGATCGCCTTCGAGGCGCTGGCGCGCTGGAACCATCCCGAACGCGGCATCGTGGCGCCGTCGGTGTTCATTCCCATCGCCGAGGAGGCAGGGCTGATCGGGCCGCTGACCGATCAGCTGCTCGAGCGTGCCTGCGCTCAGCTCGCGGAATGGCGCGCGGCGCATCCGGCGGCGTCGGAGCTGCGAATGCACGTCAACGTCTCCGGCGTCGACCTGTGCGCGAAGGGCTTTCCCGAGCGGATGACGCGGACCATCCTGGCCAGCCACCTGCAGCCGAGAGACGTGACGCTCGAGGTCACGGAGAACGTGCTGATGCACAAGCTTGACGCCGCGCTCGCCGCCCTCGCCCAACTGTCGCAGCTCGGCGTCGGTGTCAGCGTCGACGACTTCGGTACCGGCTACTCGTCGCTCGCCTACCTGGCGGCGCTGCCGATCACCAGTCTGAAGATCGACCGCTCGTTCGTCAGCCGCCTGCACGCGGGTGCCGAGAACCTGGAAGTCGTCCGCGCCGTGATCACCCTCGGGACCGCGCTCGGCAAGCGGGTCATCGCCGAGGGCATCGAGAATTCCTCACAGATGAACCGGCTGCGCGAACTCGGCTGCGAGATCGGGCAGGGATTCCACATGTCACGCCCGGTCGGCGCCGCGCAGGCCGACCTTCTGCTTGCCGCCAGCATCTGGCAGGCGCCGCGCGCCGAGGCGAAGCGGCCGACGCTGGCGTTCAGCAGCGGCATCTGAGAGGCAGGGGCCGCCGCTCGAGCGCCCTGCGCCTTGCGGTGCTCTGCATCAACGTGCGCCGCCTTGCGGCACGGGCGACTCGGTGCAGAAGCTGTCCCGGCGCGGCGCTGCGGCCGGGATCTCTGCCAAGCACGCTTGCCGGCACGTCTGCCGACGGCCACGCGCGCGTTGCGGGTCTCCAGGTCCAGCCTTGACCGGCGGTGGTCGACGCCTGCAGTCATGGGCCGGGCGCATCGGGCCTGCGCGCCGCCTCGGCATCGGCGGCGTCTGCCGGCGTCGCGCAGCCGCCGCCGTGCTCGCGATGCCGGGACAGCATCAGTTGATGCGGACCCGGAAGCGCAGCTGGAAGCTCGGATTGCCGTCGCCGGTGTTACCGGCCATCGTTCCCTTGGGCCGCATTCGGATGTGAGTCGTGCCCGAGGTGTCGTAGCCGCTGACGTCGGCGGCCGGCGTGTGGGTCCAGGTCGAGCCGCCGTTGTTGGAGAACTCCAGATCGTCGGCTGGACTGGCCAACGACGTGAAGGTCCAGGTCAGGCCGCTCGACGGTGAGCCGTTGGTGAAGGCGACCGGGCCCGTGCCGACGCCGCCGAGGTCGCCGAGAAAGAGCTTTGTGTTCCCCGGGATCGGATCGACAACGGCAACACCGTCGGCGTCGACCGTGCCCGGTCCGGTATTGGCAATCAGGAGCGTATAGTCGACTACGGCGCCGGGAATGTGCTTCGGGTTGATCGTGCCGTTGAAGGGATCGGACACCAACGTCGATATCTTCACGTGCGTCAGCGAGGGCAGCACGATCATGTTGGTGTCGGTCGCGCTGTTACTCTGGCCCTGGACCGTCACGAGGGCCGTGTTGCTGATGCTGCCGGCAGCGGCGCCGCTGACTGTCGCCGAGACGTTGAAGGTCACACTCGAATTGACCGGCATCGGCGGAATCGTGATGCCCGCCCCCTGCATCTGCGCGACAGTGAAGCCGATCGGGCAGGTCGCCCCTCCGGCCGCGGTGCAGGTCACCGACGAGACGTTCAGGTTCGTCACCGGCGGATCGGAGAAGACGGCATTGGACAGCGGAACGCCGGTCGTATTGGTGATGGTCACCGCATAGGTCGTCGGCGCGCCGGGCGTGATGCTGCTGCGGCCGTCGCTCTTACTGATCGCCGGCAGAACGATCACATCCACCGGTAGCGGCGCGGCCGGCGAGTTGCACTTGGACTTCGTGTTCGGAACCGGGTTGGCGGCGCTGGTGCAGGTGCCGCCGCTCGGGCTGGCCTGGTTGTCCCAGCTCACCACGAAGGACACGCCGAGTTTGCCCGCCGTGCCGCTGAATGCCTTGCACAGCAGTTCGACGCTGCTCATGCGCGTCGTGCCCTCGCCGGGCGGCGACTGAATGTCGCCGCAGCCGTCGCCGTCGAGGTTGCGGAAGGGGTTGGGAGCAAACGGCAGGATGCCGACATTGCAGGAGGACGCGCCGCCGCCGCCGGTCAGATACTGCGGATCCTTGCCGTCCTTGCTGATGAAGATGCCCACGTCCCAACGCGCCGGCCCGCCGGTCGTGACCGTGACGTCGAGGTCGAGCGTGACCTGCTGGCCGCCGACGCACGACGGAACCGAGCCGCTGGCGGCCGCGATCTTCGAGATCCCGACATCATTGGCGGTGCAGTTCAGGTCAGCGCCGAATCGTCCGGCGGCGCACTGGTCGAGGGGAAAGACCTGGGCCGCCGCCGGCGTCACCAGCGCCGCCGCGGCCATCATTTGGAGAAAGCGGCCAGCCATCACGGGCCACCGCCGTGGCGCTGGCGCCGCGACGGACGCCGCCGTCGATGTGTCGCTGGCTCGCGATGGCGGTGCGGGCTTACCAACGCGATGCGGCGGGAGGATGCAGGCGGTGGTCGATGGGCGCATCGTGTCAATGGTGTCGGCGTGATGTGCACGAGCCGCGGCACCTGAGACATCGACTTGGCCCAGTGGCGCCGCGCCGCGCGAGCCGGCCGCGAGATACCGGCCGGGCAAGGAAGCAGGCAAGCTGGCAGGTTCGCGTCCCGGCGAATGCCTGCCAAGGCGACCGGGCAGGCAGGTCAGGTGTTGGAGCACCAATCTGCCGAGCCCTTGCGGTTCTCCCGGCGCCGGCGGAATCTGCGCGCATCGCGGTCACGATGGCAGGGATCGCGCCGTGGCGGGATAACCGGTTGTCGCATCCTGTGGCAGTGGGTGTCATCGTCATTGCGCCGTCGGGTCGAACATCTGCCGCCGTTGCGCCAGCAGGTCGCCGCTCGCCTGGTCGAACTTGAAGCGGAAGAACAGGTACCAGCCCTGCGCGGTGTTGCCGGCGCCCGAGAAGTCGGCATCGCGGAAACCGGCGAAGTTGTAACCGACGCCGAGCCAGAGATTGTCGACCGGCCAGGTGCCGACCGACACGCCGTAGGAATACAGCCGGGTGTCGGTGAGCCAGGCGTCGAGCTGCGCCGCGCGCAGGCCGATGTCGAAGCGGCTGCCGATGTCCTGCCGCAGCTCGGCGCCGGCGAGGCTGGTGAAGCCGCTCGCCTCGACGCCGCCGGCGGTGTCGAGCGCGTACTTCAGCCCGAGCTGCAGCGAAAGCTGCGTGCCCCAGCGCGGCTGCCAGTTGGCGTTGAAGTTGTCGACCAGGCGGCGCGAGCGCAGGCCGGTGCCGGCGCGCTCGACCTCCTCCTGCACGAAGTCGAAGCGGTTGAGCAGGATCCAGCGGCTGGCCACCGGCCGCAGGGCGTAGGACAGGCGCAGATCGAGCCTTTGGGTGTCGGTCTCCCGCATCGAGGTCTCCGAGTACAGCGCCGTGGCGGCGAGCGCCTCGCCGAGGGAAAGGTCGCGGTGCAGGGTGGCGGCGAAGTTGCTGCGGTCCACCGAGGCGCCGTTGCGCGTCTCGGCGCGCAGGGTCGCGCCCCAGGGCCCGTCGATATAGGCCAGGCCGGCGAAGAAGGTGGTGTAGTCCTCCAGCGGCCGCAGCGCCGTGGCCGGGATCAGCGAGTAGATGCCCTGCGCCGACGGCGCCTGCGGGTTCAGCGGCTCGGTCGCCGGGCCGCGCAGCGTGTCGGTGATGTCGGCGCCGAGGCTCACCGACAGCGCGTCGCTGAACCGCATGTTCTGCATCAGCCCGGCGCTGGCCGAGGTCTTGGCGCCGGCCTCGCCCATGCCGACGTTGACGCTGCTGAACGCCTCGGCGCCGAGCCACGGCGTGGCGCGCACGCCGACGCGGGTGGTGGCGGTGTTCTCCGGGCTGCCGCGGGTGAACTCCTGGGTGGCGAACAGGCCGATCGTCTCGGTCACCCGGTAGTCGGCGCCGAGGCGGACGCGGCTCGGAAAGTCGGGACTGCCCTTGGATCCGCCGACGACGAAGTCGGTGTCCAGGCGCAGGTTCAGCGCCCCGCCGAGCAGGCGGTAGCTGCCGCCGGCGACGAGCTGCGTCGAGTCGAGCTCGTCGCCCTTCAGGTTCTCCTCGTGCAGCCAGCGGGCGCCGGCGTACAGGTCGTAGTCGTTGCCGCCGTAGTTGAGCCGGCCCTCGCCGAGGATGCGCTCGGCGCTGGACAGCGGCGCCTCGATCCGTTCCTTGTAGCCGAGGGCGTTCAGCCGCAGCTGGTCCGTCAGCTGCAACGACAGGTCGCCGCCGGCGCGCGTCAGGCCCCGCGTCACCTGGCTCTGCTGGCCGAGCCCGAACCCCGGCTCCTGGTTGCGCACGTAGCCGGTGGCGGCCAGGTTCCTGTCCTGGCGCCGGATCTCGACCATGTAGGCATTGGCGCGATCGGGCAGCACGGCGCCGGGCACGGCGTCGGCGTCGCGGCGGGTCTGCGCCGCCTCGGCGCGGAGGCGGGTCTTCTCGTCGATGTGGATCGTGGCGTCGACGCCGCCGAGGTCGCCCGCAACGCCGCTGCCCTGCCGCACCGCGGTGACGCCGAGCTCGGCGCGCCCGTCGGCCAGCCGCACCGCGGCGCGGCCGCCGGCGGTGGTGGCCTCGTCGCGGCCGGCGTCCTCGGCCTCGTAGTCGACGACGATGAACTGCGGGTTGAAGGCCTGGTCGCGGCTCGGCTGGGCGCTGAAGAACCAGATCGTGCCGCTGGTGTAGTCGATGTCGTAGTCGAGGCCGCGCGCCAGCGGCCGCGACGCCAGCACCACCTCGGGGCGGAAGCGGTCGCGCGTCTCCAGCTTCACCTTGTCGGAGTTGGCGAGGACGTTCGACCGCGACAGCCGATAGGCACCGGAGGTGCCGTCGCCGCGCAGCTCGTCGCGGACGAACGCCTGCGTGGTGCGGGCGGCGAAGCCTGACACGGACAGCGCCTCGCCCTGGTATTCGGTCCTGATGCCGTTCAGGGTGCGCGAGTAGCGGCCGAGTTCGGTCACCGTCAGGCCGGTGTCGAAGTCGCCGAACATCGCGTAGAACTGCTCGCGCTCGATCTTCACGTACAGCTTGCTGATGCTGGCGGCGTCGTACTGCACGCTGGTGGCGTCGCCGTAGATCGAGTAGAAGGCGTTCGGCTGGAAGCTCTGCCCGAGCCGGTCGCCGAAGTTGCCGCCGCGGTTGGTCTTCTCCTTGCCGCTGTCGTAGGCGAGCGTCAGCAGCCAGTCGCCGCGCACCCGGCCCTTGGCGTAGAAGGCGATGCGGCCGTCCTGGTAGAGGTTGTCGTCGGCGTCGTCGCCGGTCACTGTCTCGAGGTTGCCCTTCAGCGTCCGGTAGCCGACCGTGCCTTCGGCGAAGCCGACCAGGATCCAGTCGCGCAGCTCCGGCGCCAGGCGGGCGCGGATCTCCTGCGGCGGCCGGGTGGGGAAGTTGAAGGTCAGCACCACCTCGCCGGAGGTCGTGGTCGGCTCCAGGCGGATGCGGGCGATGCCGTCGGGGCCGACGCGCCAGCGCGGCTGGTTGTCCGGGTCCTCGAGCAGCGGCCGCAGGTCGCGGTTGCGGGCCACATTCAGGGCGACGTAGGGTGCGCCGATGCGCACGGCGCCGTCGATGCCCGGGCGCGCCGGCTGGCCGTCGGCGTCGAGGATCTGCACCGCCAGCAGCGGCGCCGTGCGGCCGTCGGCGATCAGCACCGATTCCTGCGGCAGCAGTCTTGCCTCGACGGCGCCGAGCGCGTAGCGGATCTCGCCCTCGGCGCGGGCGAGCTCCTTGCCGTCGCTGTCGTAGGCGATCGCCACCAGCCGGTTGGTGCCGTCGCGCAGCGGCACGCCGCCCCAGCGCGACAGTTCCACCGTCCCAGTGATGTTGCCTTCGGTGCGGTCGCGGTTCAGCGCGTGCACCGGTTCGCCGTTCATCGTCAGCTCGACGCGCTGCTTCGCGCTGTGCTTGACCATCACCTTGGTTGCCTTCACGCCGGGATTGAAGCCGGGCGGCGGGAAGACGATCTCGAACCCCGGTGTCGCGCTGGCGAGCCAGGCGGCGTCGAACTTCTCCGCTCCGGCGGCGTACAGCTTGTTGGTGCCTTCGAGCGCGTCGCGGTCCTCGGCCGGCGCGGCGGCGGCAGGCGCCGCGGCGCGGAACTCGACCGTCGCCGGCGCGCTCGCCGAGGCCGCGGCGCCGATCTCGGCCTGCACCATCGGCAGCGCATGGGTCGCGGTGCCGGCGCGAAGCTGGGTCACCGCGCGCACGGCGGCGGCTCCGGTCGGCCGGCCGCGCAGGTCGATCTCGAGCTCGGCCTTCCACTCGCCGCGACGGGCGCCGAGCCGCGCCGTCACCAGGTTGTCGTTGCGTTCCAGCGGCAGCGGCTTGCCGTCGAGCCGGGCGCTGTCGGAAGCGAGCTCGACGCCGGGCGGCAGCATCAGCGTCGCCGTCGCCGCCTCGACCGGCGCCGTGGCCCGGACCTGCAGGATCAGCCGCGCGCCGCCGGCGGCCGGTTCGACCGCCAGCCGCTGGCCGGCTTCGGCGGCGCGGCTGCCGTCGCCGGTCCTGCGCACGTAGAAGTCAGCCCGCGCCAGCGCGCCGCCGCCGGCGTTGACGAACTGCGAGAAGCCGCGGCCGGCGCGGCGCGTGTTGGGCTTGCACACCACCGGCTCGTAGCCCGGCGGCAGCGAGTCGACGTCCAGCTGCACGACGTGGGTGCCGGCGCGCACGCCGTCGGCGTGCCACTTGCCCTCGCCGTCGGTGCGGATTGTGCTGCCGTCTTCGAGGTAGATGCGGGCGTCGGCGATGCCGCGGCCGCTGGCGAGCACGCCGTAGTCGATTTCGCGCTCGTTGCCCTGGGCGTCGCGCTCGGTGCAGCTTTCGATCTCGATCACGCGGCCGACGAGCACGATGCGGCGGGTGAACAGGTCCTCCTGCACGACCACGGTGGCGCGCGCCGGCGGCGTGCGCAGGCCGTTGCCGGCTCCGGCAACGGCGACGTTGACCGCCGGTCCGGGCGAGGCGCCGCTGCCGACCGTGGCCACGTAGCGGATCTCGGCCGTGGCGCCGGCGGCAAGCTGCGGCAGCAGGATCGACAGCGTGCGGCCGTCGGGCGAGCGCTTCGGATCGGGCGCCGGCTGGTCGTTGATGCGCAGGCTGCCGCTGGCGAAGCCGAACCCCGGCGGCAGGCGGTCGGCGATCTCGATCTGCCCGATGGCGCTGCTGCCCCTGTTGGCGACATTGAGCCGGTACTGGACCGGGTCGCCGATCGCCGCCACCGCCCGGTTCACGCTCTTGGCGAGGGTGAGCTGGCCGGAGCCCGCCGCCGGGTCGACCGGGATGTGGTTGTTCAGCACGTTGGGGTCGCCCGGCGCCAGGTCGAAGGCGAGGTGATAGGTCGTCGCCGCGCCGGCCTGCGGTGGTCCGGGCTGCGGCTGCACCAGGTAGATGCCATTGGCGCCGAGGCCGGTCGGATCGAGCGTCGGCGCCGGCGTCAGCAGTCCCGACGGCGCCGAATACGGCGCTGGCGGTTCGATGTTGAGCCGGTAGGTTCCCGCCGGCGCGCCGGTCAGAAGCAGGTACTGGTAGACGCCGGTCGCGTCGGTCACCTGGCGCAGGTTGTCGCGGCCGCCGAGCAGGTGCTGCGCCGGGTCGAACCCGGCCGGGCCCTGCAGCGTCACCGTGGCGCCGGCGACCGTCTTGCGGGTGACGGCGTCGTAGACGACGCCGCTGGGGTCGAGCGGCAGGCTCTGCTCGGCGAGCGTGTCGCCGGCCTGCAGTGTGATCAGCGTCCGGCCCTTCTGCGTCACCTCGGCGCTGGAGCCGGCTTCCGTCAGGCTGTAGCAGGTGCCTGCCGTCGTCGACCACATCGGCGTGACCGACAACGACGCGCCCGACGTCTGGCCGCAGGAGAGGGTGGAGGCGAATTGGGTGCCGCCGCCGTCGGCGGTCACCGGCACGCCGTAGACGACCAGCCCCGTCGGATCGCGGAACTCGAGCTGGTAGGTCACGCCGGCCGGCAGCCTGCTGAAGGCGTAGGCGCCGGCGGCGTCGGTCCTGGCCTGGGCGACGACGGTGACCCCATCGGGCGCGTACAGCCGCACCGTGTAGCCGGAAAGCAGCGGCTCGCCGGCATCGCGGAGGCGGTCGTGGTCGAGGTCGAGCCAGACCACCCCGCGCAGGTTCGCCAGCGGGTCGACCCCCGGGCCGAGCTGGGTGCTCGACTGCGCGCTGTTGTCGGCCGGGGTCGGATCGACGGCCCCGGGGATGCCGACGCTGGCCTCGTTCAGCAGCGTGCCGCTGCCGGCGGTGACCGTGCCGCGCACGGTGACCTCGACCTGGCCGCCGGGAGCCAGGGTCGGGATCGTCACCGTCACCGGCGTGCCGGTCGCGGTGGCCGTGCCGACGGTCACCGCGCCGCAGGTGGCGCCGACGAGCGCCGCGCAGGCGGCCGAAACCTGGTTGACCTGCGGCGGCACCAGGTCGGTGAGCTGCGCGCCGCTGGCGGCGGCGCTGCCCTTGTTCTGCACCAGCAGCTTCCAGGTGATCTCGCTGCCTTCGCCGGCCTTCGCCGGGCCGATCTTGGTCAGCGCCAGGTCGGTGCCGGCCGTGTAGGGCGGGATCGTCACCTGGTGCTGCGCGGTAGTCGATCCCGGCACGCTGCCCGAGATCCAGCGCGCGTCGGCGACGTTGGTGATCACCGTACCCGGCGCCGTGGCGGCGCCGGCCGGCAGCGCCAGCGAAAGCAGCAGCCCGCAGCCGAGCGCTGCGGCGGCGCGGCGGCCGAGGCTCGGGCTGCGGGGCATCGTGGACGGCCGCGGAAGTCGTTGCGAACTGCGGCGGTCGATCGTGCGCGCGGCCGGCCAGGAGTGGCCTCCGGCCGGCCGCGCGGGAGGTGTCGAAGATCGCGCGCCGCGCCGACTGCCTACTGGATGATGGCGTTGAAGCGGATCGTGATCGACTCGCCCGGCTTCAGTTCGCCGGCGGCGTAGCCGGTCTCGCTCGGCAGCACCTTGTTGCCGGTCGGCCCGTTGCCGGCGGTCACGGTCACGTTCTGGCCAGAGACGGTCACCGCGTCGGTGTCGCTGGCGCCGGTGTAGAACACGGGCGTGCCGACGCAGGCGCGGCTGCCGCCGGTGCAGCTGAGCTTGAAACCGCTGCCGGCGGCGTTCTCCGGTGCCGAGGTGGCACAGGCGCTGGCCGAGCCGGTGCGCAGGTCCGGGTCGTAGGCGATCGTGGTCGGCAGCACGTCGGTGATCGTCGTCAGCGTCGCCGGTTGTCCGGCGCTGTTCGACACCGTGATCGCGTACTGGACGTAGGCGCCCGGCACGTTCTTCGGGTTGCTGTTGAAGTTGAACGGGTCGCAGATCGGCATCACCGTCTTGCTGATCGAAAGCGTCGCCGTGGCCACCGCGTAGGCATCGCGGGCCGAGTGTTTGCCGTCGCGGTTGGCATCGTCGGAGCCGGCGACATCGCCGAAGACCACGTCGACCGCGTTCGGCGTGTCGGCGCCGGCCGTCTGGTTGGTCGTCGTGCAGCCCGTGCCGTTGGCGGCGCAGGTGCCGGCGTTGGCGGTGGTGGCAGACAGGGACACGATCGCCGCCGCGCCGTTGGCGAGGCTCAGCGGGATGCTGCAGACCACGTAGACGGTTCGCGAGCCGTCGGCGGCCAGGTTCTGGATCGCCTGCGCGGTGTCCTCGCCGGCCAGGTAGCCGCTGTTGGCACCGCTTTCCACGTACGCCTGGCACGAGGTGCCGTCGAAGCTGTCGGTGTACAGCGAACCCAGCGTGATCGTGGTGCCGTTGGCCAGGTTGGCCGTGGCCAGCGAGTAGTCCTGGGTCGTGTTGCCGGTGTTGGTGACGGTGAAGGTCGTCACCTGCTGCGATGCCCCGGGAACGACCGACGTCGCTGTCGTGCCGACTTCGGCCACCAGCACCCGGACCAGGTTGTCGACCTTGAACGTCACGGTGTTGCTCTGCGAGGTCTGCGTCACGCCGCCGACCTCGAAGTTCACGGTGGCGTTGTTGCTGATGTCGGTGTTGGAGGCGGTGCCGGCGGCCCAGGCGGCCGGAGCGGTGAGCGCCAGGCCAAATGCCACGGCGGCCGCCGCAAGGCGGACTTGGTGCAGGAACAGGTTCATGGTGGCTCTCCGATCTATGGGATCAGCGGGCGGGCCGCGAGGGCCGGCCTGCTCGCTACTCGATCACGGCCCGGAAACGCACATAGCCGTTGGCCCCGGGGGCGAGCGGCTCGCGCAGCGTCCAGCGGACATGGGTGATGTCGGTGGCGATCGCCGGCCGGGTCACCGGCACGCCCTTGGCGTCCCTGGCGACGACGGTCAGCTTCTCCGGCGCGGCGAAGGTCTTGCCGCCGTCGGCCGAGTAGGCGATCTCGGTGTTCGCGCCTTCGACGCTGCCGGCGCGGAACTTGGTGTGCTGCGGCACCGGGTTGACGATCGCCACCCGCTCGGCCGGACGCGGCCCCTTGTTGACGTACGAGATCGTGTAGACGACCTCGTCGCCCGGGACCATCTTGCCGGGCTCGACGAGCTTGCGGACCTTGCGGCCGCCCTCGTCGACCTCGACTTCCTTCTGCGCCGTGTTGACCAGCTGCACGCCGCCGCCGGACGGCGCCTGCGCATGGGCGCCGGCGGCGAGGACGGCGGTGGCGAGCGCCAGCGGCGCCAGCAGTGAACGAGCATTGATCATGGTTTTGCCCTCCTGGTTCGGCATCAGTTGATGCGCACGCGGTAATCGATGGTGGTGACCACGCCGGCAGCGCTGCCGGTGACGTTGCCCAGCGCTGCGGTCAGCGTGCCGGTGGCGTTGCCGCAGCCGGCGCAGCTGGCGTTGTCGGCGTCGGCGGCGTCGGTGCGCGCGGCGCCGTTGACGCGGATGCTTCCGGCCACGTAGGTGGTGTTGGCCGGGATGTTGTCGGTGATGGTCAGGTTCTGCGCCACGCCGGCGGCGGCGCTGGTGACGGTGACCGTGATCCGGTACTCGAGCGTCGCGCCCGGCACCAGGCAGCCCGACTGATTGCCGCCGGTGACCGTGCAGGCATTGCCGAAGGGGTCGGTGACCGACAGCAGCGTCTTGGCGAGCGTCACCAGGCCGCTGGTGATCTGGTAGGTGCCGGTGCCGATGTCGTCGGAGCCGGAGTCGGCCGCTCCGCCCGGGCCGACGCCGACCATCGCGTCAACGCCGCCGGTGCCCTGGCCGGGCAGCACGGTGCCGGGTGCGCTGCCTGCCGCGCCGGGCGTCGTCGACACCGCCGTCAAGGTGGCCTTGCCCTGGCTGCCGTCGACCTGGCCGGTGGGGATGTTGCCGACTACCAGGACCTGGATCGACTGGTCTGGATTCAGCGTCACCGGCCCGGTGATCGGCGTATCGGTGCCGGGCGTGTACTGGCCGTCGCCGTTGACGTCGAGGAACAGGGTGCCGGCGCTGCCGGGGGTCGGGTCGAAGATGTCGCCAGGCACGGTATAACCCGGCGTCAGCGTGAAGGACTCCTGGCCGTTGCCGACGTTGGTGACGACGAAGGCCAGCACCTTGTTGGTGTCCGGCGACGTGACCGTGGTCGGCGTCGCCGGCGGCGTGACGCGCACCGAGATCAGCTCGTCGACGGTGATCGTCACCGACGCCGCCACCGGCGGCGCCGGCGTGCCGTTGACGCTGTAGGTGGCGTTGGCGCTGTTGGTGATCGTGGTGCCGGCGGGGGTGCCGGCAGCGTGCACCTTGCCGCCGAGGAGCGCCGATGCGACGACGAGCATCAGCGCGAGTGCGCGTCTCGTCACCTCTGCTCCTGCAAGAAAAGCTCTCGGATTCATCGATCCCGCCTGCCCCGCAAAAAGGGGACGGTCAGTCATCACTCAACATCGACCGCCGGGTCGCATGCGCCGCATGCGCGCACGGCGGTTGATCACGGCGGCGAGTGTCGGCAGTTGCGCGTTATCCCGCATCTGCCGGACGTTCTAGGACCGGCAACCGATGGAGCGCGGCGCGGCGATGTGAGCGCAGGCTGTCGCCGTCGACGGCGATGATCGGACGCGCGCGCCGGAGCACGAGTGGTCGGCCGGGCGCGGTCGGGCGGCGGTTTCGGCGTCGATCGCGGCGCCGAAAGGATGAGGGCGATCTCGACTAAGCTTTCCGCCGCATCGATCCGAAGGAAACCGACATGTCGCTTTTCCGAATCATCCGAACGGCTGTAGTGGCCGGGCTCGCCGGCTTTGGCGCCGCGGCCGCGGCGCAGGACCTCACCATCGGCCTGTCGACGCCGATCACCACCCTCGACCCGCACTTCCACAACCTGTCGCCCAACAACAGCATGGCGCGGCACGTGTTCGAGACGCTGATCAAGACCGACGAGGCGCAGCGGCCGCTGCCGGGGCTGGCCGAGTCGTGGAAGGCGCTGTCGGACACCGAGTGGGAGTTCAAGCTGCGCCGCGGCGTCAAGTGGCACGACGGCAGGGAGTTCACCGCCGAGGACGTGATCGCCACCTTCAAGCGGGTGCCCAACGTGCCGAACAGCCCGGCCTCGTTCGCCGTGTTCGTGCGGCCGATCACCGACATCGCCGCGCCGGACAGGCACACCCTGCGGCTGAAGACCGCAAGCCCGCATCCGCTGCTGCCGTCGGACATGAGTTCGGTGCTGATCCTGCCCAAGAGCGTGGCCGAAAGCGCCAGGACCGAAGACTTCAATTCCGGCAAGGCGATGATCGGCACCGGGCCGTTCAGGTACGCCGAGTACGTCTCCGGCGACCGCGTCGTGCTGACGCGCAACGACGGCTACTGGGGCGCGAAGCCGCACTGGGGCAAGGTGACCTTCAAGATGATCCCGAGCGCGCCGGCGCGGGTGGCGGCGCTGCTGGCCGGCGACGTGCAGATGATCGAGAACGTGCCGACCGCCGACATCCCGAAGCTGAAGTCCGATGCGCGGGTGGGGCTGTCCTCGGCGGTGTCGAACCGGCTGATCTACCTGCACATGGACAGCGGCCGGGAGAAGAACTCGCCGTTCGTCACCACCGCCGACGGCAAGCCGATGGAGGCGAATCCGTTCCGCGATGCGCGCGTGCGCCGCGCGATCAGCAAGATGATCGACCGCGACGCGATCGTCTCGCGCATCATGGAAGGGCAGGCGGTGGCCGCCGGGCAACTGCTGCCGGATCAGTTCTTCGGCACCAGCAGGACGCTGAAGGTCGACAAGTACGACCCCGAGGGCGCGAAGAAGCTGCTCGCCGAGGCGGGCTACCCGAACGGCTTCGGCGTCACCCTGCACGCGCCCAACAACCGCTACATCAACGACGCGCAGGTGGCGCAGGCGATCGCCCAGTTCATGAGCCGCAACGGCATCCCGACCAAGCTGGAGACGATGCCCGCCAACGTGTTCTTCTCGCGCGGCACCAAGCTGGAGTTCTCGTTCCTGCTCGCCGGCTGGGGCGCGGAGTCCGGCGACACCAGTTCGCCGCTGCGGGCGCTGCTCGGCACCTTCGACGCCAAGGCGGGCATGGGCTCGGCCAACCGCGGCCGCTTCTCCGACGTCGGGCTGGACGCGATGATCACCACCGCGGTGACGACCATCGACGACACCAAGCGCGGCCTCATGCTCGCCGCGGCGAGCGAAAAGGCGATCGAGCTGATGGGCCTGGTGCCGGTGCACTACGAGGTCAGCACCTGGGGCACCCGCAAGGGCCTCGCTTACAAAGCCCGCGCCGACCAGTACACGCTCGCCTACGACGTCAGGCTGGGAAAGTGACGGCGATGTCCTTGAGCTAGGGGCGAAGCCCCGCGGCGAACGGAAACAGCGCCGTCATCCCCGCGCAGGCGGGGATCCAGCGCCGGCAGCGCGGGCAACGACACTGGGTTCCCGCTGGCGCGGGAACGACGCCTGGTAGAACTCTGCGCCACCGATGACCGTCTTCATCCTCCGCCGTCTGCTGCAGACCCTGCTGGTGCTGTGGATCACCAGCGTGCTGGTCTTCGGCGGCCTGTTCATGGTCGGCGATCCGGTCGAGATCCTCGTCAACCCGACGGCGGACCAGATCGAGAAGGAGCGCGCCGCCGCGGCGCTGGGGCTGGACAAGCCGATCGTCGAGCAGTACTGGATCTTTCTGAAGGGCGCCTTCACCGGCGACCTCGGCAAATCGTTCGTCTACGCGCGGCCGGCGCTGGAGGTGATCTTCGAGCGCATGCCGGCGACCCTCGAACTGGCGGCGCTGGCGATGGCGATCTCGGTGGTGATCGGCATCCCGCTCGGCATGATCGCCGGGCTGCGGCCGCA
>CAYLZU010000001.1:0-1411 GCA_964388005.1 uncultured Burkholderiaceae bacterium | reverse complement strand
GGCGATCATGGCCGGCTCGATCCTCGGCTTCTCGCTGCCGACCTTCTGGGTCGGCCTGCTGCTGATCCTGGTCTTTGCCGTGCAGCTCGGCTGGCTGCCTTCGACCGGCCGCGGGCCGACCACCGAGTTCCTCGGCGTGCAGCTGTCGATTCTCAACTGGGAGGGCCTGCGCTACGCGCTGCTGCCGGCGATCAACCTGGCGCTGTTCAAGCTCTCCCTGATCATCCGCCTGACGCGGGCGCAGGTGCGCGAGCAGAGCCTGCTCGACTACATCAAGTTCGCCCGCGCCAAGGGGCTCTCCAGGGCTCGCGTGATCGGCGTGCATCTGTTCAAGAACATCCTCATCCCGCTGGTGACGGTGATCGGGCTGGAGCTCGGCTCGGTGATCGCCTTCGCCGTGGTCACCGAGACGATCTTCGCCTGGCCCGGCATGGGCAAGCTGGTGATCGACTCGATCTTCCAGCTCGACCGGCCGGTGGTGGTCGCCTACCTGATGGTCGTCGTGTTCATGTTCATCATGATCAACCTGGTGGTCGACATCCTGTACTCGGTGCTCGATCCAAGAGTCCGGCTCGCGGAGCAGAAATGAGCGTCATGACTAACCGAGCCTCCGCGAGCCGCTCGAATCCCCCTCCCCTTCAAGGGGAGGGGCCGGGGGTGGGGATGGGTTCAAGAGTCCGGCTCGCGGAGCAGAAGTGACGCATCCGCCCGAGAGCAAGAGGCGCAGCCTCGCGGCGATCGGCCGCGGATGCGTCATCCCCGCGCAGGCGGGGATCCAGTGTCGTTTCGCCAGAATGCCTGGGTTCCCGCCGGGGCCTGCCCCCGAATATTCCGGTCGGCAACGGTACCGAACGACGTCGACCGGGAGCTGCCGCAGATGAGGCCGACCGCCGTCGACGCCGCCCGCGTCGAAACGCCGCTGGCGCGTTTCTGGTCGCAGTTCGCCGAGAGCCGGCTGGCGCTCGCCGGGCTGGCGCTGCTGGTGGCGATCGTCGGCACGGCGCTGCTGGCGCCGGTGGTGGCGCCGCAGAACCCCTACGACCTGGCCAGGCTCGACCTGATGGACGCGCGCCAGCCGCCGGGCGCGGAGGCGATGAGCGGCAACATGGTCTACCGCCTCGGCACCGACGGCCAGGGCCGCGACATGGTCTCGGCGATCATCTACGGCCTTCGCGTGTCTCTCTATGTCGGCGTCGCCAGCGGCGTCATCGCCCTCACCCTCGGCGCCGTGCTCGGCGTGCTGGCGGCGTACCTCGGCGGCCGCTTCGAGCAGGTGCTGATGCGCATCGTCGACATCCAGTTGGGCTTCCCCGCCATCCTGGTGGCGCTGATCCTGCTCGCCGTGCTCGGCAAGGGCGTGGACAAGATCATCATCGCCCTGGTCACCGTGCAGTGGGCGTATTACGCGCGC